>NZ_JBJPHU010000218.1:0-4640 GCF_052939515.1 Phormidesmis sp. 146-33 | reverse complement strand
TCGATTGCGGCAGGAAGGCTCGGTTCCTCAATTTCTGGAGTTTCCGCGATCGAAGGGCGATCGTAACCAGTGGGATTTAGCAGCCAGCAACCCGATCGCCATCTATGCCCAGAATTTGAATCGAATTTTTGGCAGCTTTCAGGCCGTCAAGAATGTGAATGTCGAAGTCCGCTATGGCGAAATTTTTGGGCTGTTGGGAGCAAACGGTGCAGGCAAGACGACCACGATCAAAATGCTGTGTGGCTTGCTGCCGAAGAGTTCGGGTGAGATTGCGCTGGGAGGAGAACGAGGCAACCTTCGTAGCAGTGACTTGCGGCGGCGGATTGGCTACATGAGTCAAAAATTCACGCTCTACGACGATCTGACCATTTTGCAAAACCTGGAATTCTACAGCGGCGTGTATGGCATTCCGCGCAAGCTGCGTCGAGAAAAAATCGAGTGGGTGATTGCCACCTGTGGACTAGAAGGGCAAGAAACCATGCTGACGGGGCAACTTCCGGGCGGTTGGAAGCAGCGCGTTGCGTTTGGGGCATCGGTCATGCACGAGCCAGAAATTTTGTTTTTAGACGAGCCAACTTCTGGAGTCGATCCGTTAGCCCGACGACAATTTTGGCGACTGATCAACGAGTTTGCCCGCAACGGGACGGCCATTCTCGTTACCACCCACTATCTGGAAGAAGCCGAACAGTGTAACCGCATGAGCTTCATGGTAGCGGGCGAAACTGTCACAGAAGGTTCACCCAGTCAAATCAAAGCCGCCCAACCCGGACAACTAATCGAAGTCATGATCGACCAAAATCAGGCCGCCTCCAACCTCCTCAAACAGCACCTGGACTCCTGGCGCGTCTCAATTTTTGCCGATCGCCTCCACATCGTCGTCGATGACCCCATTCAAGACACTGCCAAAGTGCGATCGCTCCTCAAATCTGCCAATCTCCCGGTACGATCGCTCCGTCCCATCCCCTTCTCGCTCGAAGATGCCTTCATCGGAGTCGTCCAACGCGCCCAACCCTAACCCCCAAAGAATTTAATCCATCCCTCCTCCCTCCTCCCTCCTCCCTCCTCCCTCCCCCATGTCCCGAATCCTCACTCAATGCTCCAAAGAATTAGCGCAGTTTCGTCGCGATCGACTCACATTAGCGTTGGCGTTCATTTTGCCAGTCATGACGCTGTTCATCTTCGGATTCGCAATCCGGTTGGAGGCAAAGAATATTCAGCTAATTGTGCAGGACGGCGATCGCAGCAATCTCAGTCAAAGCTACATAGAGCGACTCTATGCGACCAATCAGTTTACGCCTGTGCAGTGGAGTGGGAAGGATGCGGCAGAGGGCATCGATCGGGGGTTGGCCAAAGCGGCGGTGATCATTCCCCCTGATTTTAGTCGCGACATCAAAGCTGGAAAGACAAGCACCGTGCAGGTTTTGATCGATGGAACGGATGTCAACAATGCCCGTGTGGTCAAAAACAGCATTCAAGCCGTCACTAATTTTTTCATCCAAGACCAGCAGCTTTTACCATCACCGAGTCGAGTCATCGCCCATACGCGCCTGTGGTTTAATCCGGGACGCAAGGAATCGCTGTATATCGTACCGGGAGTTTTTGGTGTAATTTTAGCAATCTATCCAGCATTGTTAGCATCGTTGGCAATGTCGCGAGAAAAGGAGCAAGGTACGATTCTACAGACTTACGCTTCGAGTATGAGCGCTGCTGAATTATTGTTAGGAAAATGGTTAGCTTACTTTGTTGTAGGAATCGGTCAAGCGTTGTTTGTGATGAGTTTAGGATGCGTCGTTTTTAGAATCTGGTTTGTGGGCGATCCATCCCCTTTGATTATCGGAACTGCATTATTTCTAACAGCCAGCATTATGTTTGGATTATTAATCGGCGTTCGTGCTAATAATCGTACCGTTGCTGTTCAGGGCGTTGCTACCGCAGGCTTCCTCACAGCGCTTTTATTATCTGGTTTCATCTATCCCTTAAGCAACATTCCCTTTCCATTATCGTTGGTCACGAATATAGTGCCCGCTCGTTATTTTATCGAAATCAGTCGAGATGCTTTTGTCCGAGGCACAGGCTGGCCAGGCATTTGGACAGCTCCTTTATTTTTAATTCTGCTCTCTCTATTCTTCTTCAACATCGCCAGACGAGTCATTGGCCGAATGCAGCTACCCGGTTGATTAAGTTTTGTCTTCAACACCTCACTCCTCACTCCTCACTCCTCACCTTCTAAAAATGAAACTACTTCGGCAATTAATAGAAAGTCGATTTTGGGCATTAGCGGTCAAAGAAGTTAGTCAGATTTTACGCAACAAACAGCTTATTTTCATTCTCATCTTTCCGCCCACGGTGCAGCTTTTGATTTTTGGCTTGGCGCTCAATCCCGACGTGCAAAATTTGAAATTAGGCGTGGTCGATTACTCTAATACGCCGATGAGTCGAGAATTAGTTGCGGCGATGACAGTGAATGGCGTGTTTCGAGTGGATCGACCCCTTGCGAGTATCTCGAAGAGATCGCCCCCCAGCGAGTTTGCTTTAGGCGAAGAAGTCCGGCGGGGCGAAATTACGGCGGGACTGGTGATTCCTCCTGACTTTAACCGCGATTTGAAGGGCGATAAAACGGCCGAAGTGCAGATTTTAATCGATGCCGTCGATGCCAATACTGCGGGGATTGCCAGTGGCTACGCGACTCAGATTATTAACCAGTTTAGTCGGCAACTTTCACCGCAGACGATCGTACCCATCCAGACGCAGGCGGTTTATCTTTACAATCCAGGTTTGATCTCCAGTTGGTTCATCGTTCCGGGAGTGTTGGGGCTGGTGTTAAATTTGGGAAGCTCGCTCGTTTCCACTGCAACCGTCGTCCGAGAAAAAGATTCTGGCACCCTCGAACAACTGCTGATGACTCCCGCCGAAGCGTGGGAAATTATTCTCGCTAAAATCGTTCCTTTATTTGTGTTGCTCCTGGGTGAAGTCATACTCGCCTTGAGCATCGCAAAATTTGTGTTTCAGGTTCCTTTTCGCGGTAATTTTTTCTTGTTCATGGTTTTCTCAGGGCTGTATATTTTTGTAGGCATCGGAGTGGGATTTTTACTCGCAACGATTTCTCGCACTCAACAGCAGGCAATTCTCACGTCATTTTTTATTAATCTCCCCTTAATCCAACTGTCTGGGGCGATCGCGCCCGTCGAGAGTATGCCACCCTTGATCCAAACCATTTCGCTGTTCAATCCACTGCGTCACTATGTCAAAATTGCCCGTGGCGTTTTACTCAAAGGCAATGGACTCGATGTTTTGTACCCCGAAGCGCTGGCTCTGTTGGCCTTTGCGATCGCCCTTCTCCTGATCAGCACTCATCAATTCCGTAATCAACTAAGTTAGCGGCATAATAGCGCTCGATTACTCGTGAAAATTGTTTAGTCTTTCAGATTGCTATTTTTTGTCCTGTATTCTTTCATGGGGGACGATCGTTTCTCCTAGACGCTAACCGCCAAAAGGATCAAACCGCCCAACCTGGAAAGTCTAAAGTCAAACAGTTTTGCCGATCGACCTCCACAAGCGGTATCCTGCTTAAGGTCGTCTCCGGAGTTTCTACTCCGTGTCACTGATTCAATATGCTGTGGGCTAACCGAGAACGTATGAAAATGTCTCTTCATTTAATGAGTGTGGGTGTGGGAGCTTTGATCGCCTTCGGCAGTACGGGAGTGGCTTATTCTCAAACGCTTTCCGATGGTCAGCCCCAAAACCAGAGGCCGACTCCTTCCAACAGTCCGGCTAAAGACAGTTCAGCCAAAAAGCCAGCGATCTCCTCAAGCGATTCACCAAGCGATTCACAAGGGGTCGCCGAAATTGCTCAGTTTTTTAGACCCGAAACCCAGACAAACTCCAGTCTGAGACAGGCTTCTTCTGACAATTCGATTACCAAAAATCCGACTAAAGATAATCCGACTAACAAGCCGACCAAAAAATCCGTCGCCGAAGTCGCCCAAATCTTTAGATCCGAAAAGCAGACAAATTCCAGTCCGAGACAGGTCTCTTTAGACAAGTTACCTAAAGACAATTTGCTGGGTAATCTGACTCAAACATCTGTTGCCAAGGTCGCCCAAGCCTTTAAGCCTGAAATTCAACCCAATTCTAGACGGGCCCAGGCACTCCCCAAAAAATCTGTCGTGGCTCCGCTGCCATCCGTAGGAACGATCGCTTCGAGAAACCTGCAAACGATCGCCCAGACCTTTAACCCGCCTCAGATCAAAGCCGTCAGCCTACCCAAAATTGGCACCCTGGCACAAGCATTCAACCTCCCTGTCACGGCTCAAAAGCCTCCCGCTCAAAAGCTTTCTGTCTCCCAAGTCGTCAAGCCTGTTGAGCGCACCCTTCCCAAAACCGCCGCGCCGATTAAAGGATCTCCAGCAATCGCCCAACTGCCTCCCGTGGTAGAAGTGCCCAAACTGGAGGATGTCGCCAGAGCCTTTGAGCCAGAAAAGCTTGCGGACACGCGCACCACTCAACCCCCTAAACCCACAGCTCAAAACACCCCGCCCGCTAAACCCCCAACGCCCTCGACTCCACTTCCTCCGGCTGGGCCGCCATCGAATACTACCCCAACGCCCACACCGACCCCCGCCCCAAGTGAGAACCCTCGC
>NZ_JBJPHU010000217.1:0-4838 GCF_052939515.1 Phormidesmis sp. 146-33 | reverse complement strand
GTCGATCATCAGCTTTGGACAGAAGCAGAAGTGATGACTTTGCTAAGAGACAGCCTGAACGTGCTGGCCTTTGTCCATCGGCAAGGCGTGATTCACCGAGACATCAAGCCCTCTAATCTAATTTGCCGTCAATCGGATGGCAGAATTATTTTGATTGATTTTGGGGCAGTTAAACAGGTCAGTCTGGGAGTTGCCGACGCAAAATCTGGAAAAACTGACCTAACCGTTTCGATCGGGACTCAAGGCTACACAGCCAACGAGCAGCTCGCAGGTGAGCCTCATTTTAGCAGTGATATCTATGCGATCGGCATGGTGGCGATTCAAGCATTAACGGGTATTCGTCCTAAGCATCTCAAGAAAGATCCGTACACCCATGAATTTCGGTGGTGTGAGGAGGGAACGCCCGTCTGTGAAGCGCTCGTTAATCTGTTAGATTGCATGGTTCGCTACGACTTTCGGGAGCGCTACCCTACTGCTAATGAGGCCCTGGCAGCACTGCACACTCTGTCTGACTATTTTCCTGAGTACTCGCCTGAATCACCCACAAGCTCTGAGTCAGGCAGCCTGCCGTTCAAACCATTGCTGTTAATGCCAGCAAAAGACCCTTTAGAACCAGTACATTTCAGCAAGAAACCTTTGTATTTTCCAAGCTCAAGCTCCGAGAGATCGGCTCAACGGCAATCTACGGATGGTGGTTCTTCTCAAACAGGGGGCACTGCTGAACGATCGCCCAATAGTCCCGCTTCGGAAATACAGCCAACCGAGCTTCGAGCTTCTTTAAAGACGTTCCTGAAGCGTTTAGTCTCTGTAAGAGGGTTGGTAGCAGTTGGTTTCACCGTTCTGATGGCCAATGCGCTGCTATCTTCGCTGCCTTCTCAGATGATCTCACCTTCAACTCAGGAGTTTGGGTCTTCTCCAGTTCCCACACAGAAGCCGGAGCCATCCGAGTCAACGCCTAGTGTTGAAGTCACTCCTGGTGTTGAACCAGTTCCTAGCGTTGAACTAACGCCCAGTGTTGACCTTTCTCACCCTCCTAGCTTTGGACAAATCCAAAAAGTACCGCCTGGACTGTTTAACTACGGTGGCAGCACAACTTGGGCGCATATCCGACGCGAGGTAGACCCGATTCTCCAAGCTTCACACCCAGAGTTTCGGCTACGCTACACCCATCCCGTTAATGCTACGGCTGGTTCCGGTACGGGAATTCGGATGCTACTAGAAGGGCAGCTTGCCTTTTCTCAATCCTCCAGACCTCTAGAAGAACAGGAGTATCAGCAAGCACAACTGCGAGGCTTTAGCCTGAACCAAATTCCCGTGGCGCTAGAAGGCATTGCGATCGCCGTTCATCCCAGTCTTTCCATTCCAGGATTAAACCTGAGCCAAATCCAAGGCATTTACACGGGCAAGATTACCAACTGGCAGCAAGTAGGCGGCCCAAATCGAGCAATCATACCTTATTCGCGCCCTGCTGCCGATAGTGGAACCGTGGAGTTTTTTGTCAAAAATGTGTTGGGTGGTAGCTTTTTGGGAAACAATGTGCGCTACGTTGACAACACAACAGCGGGCTTACAAAAGGTGTCCACTGATCCTGGTGGCATTTATTATGCTTCAGCGCCAGAGATCGTCTCCCAATGTGGAGTGAGAGCCTTACCCATTGCCCAGGAGTCAAACAATTTTGTGTCTCCTTATCAAGAACCCTTGGTTCCCGCAGAAACCTGTTTCAAGCAGAAAAATCAGTTAAATGCGGAGGCGTTTAAAGCGGGTGAGTATCCCATTACTCGCCAACTATTTGTGATTGTTAAACAAGATGGTCAGACCGACCAGCAGGCTGGCGAAGCCTATGCTCACATGCTACTGACGAGTGAGGGTCAAGAGCTAATTTCTAAAGCGGGATTTGTCAGAATTCGTTAACTTAAATCTTGCATCTCTCGCAACAACCGCCAAGAACTGAAGTTCCTGGCTCATAGCCCAAACCCATTTCAATAGGTTAAAACGCTTGCCGAGTCTTCTTCAGAGGACTTTGGCTATTAGCCGAAAATTGATTTCAGGGCGGTTATTGCGAGGGCTGTAAGATCTCAATTAACCTACGATCGTGAACAACAAACAACTGCCGAGTTAATAACAGCACAGGTAACGACAGCACTACAGGTGATTGACTTCACGATCGAGATCTCCTGCAATTTGTTTGTCTCCTTTCGACTCCAGGGTAGAGTGTAATTCTGCTTGGACTTGCCGATAGAGTTTCTGATCCCCGCCCTTTAGCCCAATTAGAGAATAAAGGAGGACTGGATGGGCTTCCCTTCCGCGTAGACGGCACTCGCCCATAAACACAGCCTCGACCTCATTCTTGACTAGTTTATACAGTGCTTCGGTAATTAAGATATCTGTTCCATTCTCTTTGGTTAGCCCTTGAACTCGGCTGGCAACATTGACGGCATCCCCAATGACGGTGTACTCCATCCGCTGTAGAGAGCCAATATTGCCTGCGATCACCTCCCCATAGCTGATCCCAATCCCATGATGAAACAAGACTTTACCTTGCTTGCGCCATCGAAATTGTAGTTGCAGTAGTGCCCGTCGCATTGCTAAAGCCGCTCGAATGGCACTCATCGCATCATTCTTTTCGCCCTGAGAAACTGGGGAGCCAAACTCTGCCATGACTGCATCCCCAATAAACTTGTCGATCGTGCCTCTAGCTGCGACAATCGCTTCTACCATCGCATTCAGGTAAGCATTGAGTTGAGCAACGAGCTGGTCAGCAGGTAGCTGATAAGACAGCGCTGTGAAGCCGCGAACATCGCAAAATAAGACGGCTGCCTTGAGTTTTCGCCCCTGTAAGAGCGCCTGGAAGTCTTCAGGCTGGCTTAAAATTTCTTGAACGATCGGGGCTGCTACATAGCGCTCCAAAGTGCGGCGCAACCGTCGTTTTTCAAACTGATCCCTCAAAGCACCCGTACTAAGATAAGAGAGTCCACTCAGACAAATCGCGATCGTGGGAGCCATTACGGGTAAAATCAGCCCACCATAGACAAAGCAGAGATAACTAACCCCAACCCAACTACCTGCAACAGCCAGGGCAACCAGAAAAACTAATGTGGAACGCTTAAATAGTTTACCTAAAATCAGGTTGATGCTACCGACTCCAAAAAGAATTAAAACTCCCCGCCAGAGAGGATTAGGAACTACTTCTGAGATGGCTCGGTTCTCTAGCATCGTGGCGATCGCATTGGCATGAATTTCGACCCCTGACAGCATTCCCACAGGGGTAAGATGAGTGTCATGCAGTAAGGTTGCAGTCGGCCCAATCAGTACTAGTTTGTCTTTGAAGACCTGCTGTTGCTTGAGTTTGGCCCAGTTTTCAGCGTGGAGAACTTCCCAAAACGAAATCGTCGGAAATGTTCTTTCTCCACCATAAAAGAAGATGTATCGATTTCCGCCTGGAGAAAAAGGTAAATTGGCAGACTGCAAACTAGCCTGACTAAAAGACATTAGACCTTTTTGTGAATGACGGAGATCTGGATCAATGCGATTGTTGATATAGCTGTCTGTAAAACGTCTCAGGCTTCCGTCGGCTTCGGGTTCGTAGTTGATCAACCCAATAGAGTTTGGAGTAGTCTGAAACATTGAATCAGGATACAGCAGTTGCTCTAAGCCACCGCCAGTCGAAGAAGAAGGCGCATGAACTGCGGCTAATGTCACTCGACCTGCATGGCGTTTTAAGGTTGTTTGCAACTGGCGATCGTCCTCTGGAAAAGGACTGGGTACATCCAGCACCACATCGATTGCGACCCCGCTCGCTCCGGCGGCCATCACACGATCGATCGCTTGAGCATAGGCAGTTCTTCGCCACGGCCAGGATTTAATAGCCTCTAACGCCTGGGACTTACGAGCGTCTTCCTCTGGCAGAGAATCATCATCAATAGAGGCATCATCGATCGCCAAAATTACAATGTTGTCTGGCTGACGAACTGAGCCTCGCAGTTGGAAGAATAGAGACTGTGCTTGAAGCTCCATCACTCTGACTGGCTCTAGATTTAGGGCAGTTGTAACAGCACTACAAAGTGCCCAAGTACACACTAATAGGGGTGCAACTGTCGCTGGAGTAAACCGCCACGATCGGCTAACTTTTTCATCTACCATAGGTTATTGTGGGCAAATATTTGACTTCAAGAAATCATAGGTTTTTGGAAAGCGAACCCGAATTGAGTTAGGAATGCCAGTGCCACAGGCTTGCACTTTTGGAAAAGACTGATCTGGAAATTGCGCTTCATAGCTCTGTCGAATCTTTTTACTTCCGGGCAGCGGTTCTTCGTAGTCTCTGACCCAGGTTCCCGTCACAATCCTTGAAAACTCTGGTTGCTCAAACCGCTCGACTTGGGAAGGATAGCCCGCCGCACTTAGCTGGACTTTTTCGCCTGCTTTAAGATTAACTGGAGCAATGCGACTATCGGTTAACTTACCTTGTAAAGGAGTCGCCTCCGCGTCTGTCTGATCCTCATCCTGACTAATGGGAAGCATCGATCGCGTTACCATCACTTCGCCCTCTAGCACCTTAATGGTCGAGGCTCCTTTGCCATCAACTTCTAGTAAATAGGTCGTGCCTCGCACTCCGGCCACGGCTGAGTATGAACATCCATTGATAGCTCCATTGACTAGCATTGAGCCATGTTGCAGCCGCGCACATTGACCAATCACGAGGCTAGAGTTGTGTGCGAGTCGCCCAACTGCACCTGTGTTAAATTTTAGCTGTGCCCGCGATCGCCCTGTACGAATGCGTTGTCCTCGACTCGCGGTTGCGTTTACCTTGACTTGCCGATTTTGAATAAAAACGTGAGGGC
>NZ_JBJPHU010000216.1:0-4866 GCF_052939515.1 Phormidesmis sp. 146-33 | reverse complement strand
TGTGCTTGTATTGTCGTCAGGGCAATTCAAGTTTTCGGATAGGCACTTACTAGACTGGGAGATTTTCAGCGATCATAATTGCTCACTTTCACAATGGCACCGCTTCCGCTAAAACCTGTTCTTTGAGTCTCTCCTTCAACATCTCGATCGTGGCGACATCCACTTTTCGGTTTAGTAATGCTTCCAAATCCAGAATCAGTCCTGCTGGGAACCAAGGGGTAATTCGCGTCAAGTCATAATCGATCAAAAAGTCCACATCGCTCTCTAGAGTCGCTTCCCCACGCGCCACTGAGCCAAACACTCGCACATTGGAAGCGCCATGCTTTTGGGCGATCGCCAGAATTTGCGATCGCTCATTCGCCAAAAGATCCTCGATTCCCAATCCTGTCTTAGTGGTCATCACCCTAACTGGTCTAATTTTTCTCGAATCAATGCTTCCAGTTTAGAACGTTCTCCGCTCTGATTAGATGAACAATGGCGATAAATAGATCACTCAGAAGGCCCGTTACCCTGCTGCTGTCCGGGATGGATGTAGCGGTAATAAGTTGACTGGGAGATTTTCAGCGATCGACAAATCTCTTCTACAGTTTGCGTTGGGTCGGCTGCCAAGGTTTTCCCAATCCGAATCTGTTGAGGCGTGAGCGCTGGCTTGCGTCCAGCTTTTTTTCCTTTAGCTTTCGCTCGTTTTAGACCCATCTGAGTCTTCTCTCTGATCACCTGCTGCTCATAACTCACCAACGTCCGCAACACTCGCAGCATCTCGGCGCGATCGTAGTTTCGCGTGTCCAAATTCTCCTCAATACTTTTGAAGGCAACGGCACGATCGTTCAAACCCACGATAAATTCAAGCAACTGTTTGAGCGGCTTACCGACTCGATCCAATCGCCATACCATCAAAACGGTGTCAGAATGGGCGTTCATGGCTTCGGAGAACAGTAGAGCAACGGCTTCCTCCAGTCCAGGTTGTGCTGCACTTGAGTCTGTGGTGATGTCAGTGAAAATGCGATCGCACCCTGCTTGATTGAGTGCTTCTGTTTGGAGGTCTAACGTTTGGTCATCAGGCGAAATTCGTCTGTAGCCAATTAACATGCATCGTTATCCGTAACCTTCCTTAATACCTTTCTATGAATAAAGCGATCAACCGGAAAACAAGAAATATCATTTTGAAAGTCGTTTTGAAAGGCTAATTTATCAGCTTGTAAACCCAGAAAAACAGCAGATTTATACCTGTCAAAAACGCACCTTTTTGAAAGATAGAGATTCTGAAAAAAACAGTAAAATGAAAGCTAAAGACAACATTAAGAAACTCATTCATCCCGAAAGGACACAGGAAAGCAAGTCGTTTAATCGATCACTACTATATTGCTATCAATCACTTCGCTACATACAAATCAAATTCATCGTTGATCGGTGATGAATCGTTCCACGTTCTTTAACTAAGAAAGCTATATAGCTCTTCATGTAAGGATTTTAGACCAGTTTAGGAATTTTTATAGTAGAGGTAATAAACTTTTTAAGCGCGTTTAGAATCAAAGCTCTCTTCAATGGATATGAAGTACACCAATCCGTAGTTTCCCTAGTTTATTTACGTAGAGCTTTTCAAACGAATACAGTAGTCTCGTACTATTTTACTCTCTAACCCCTATTGAAATTCTGATAGCTCCGACTAAGATGAGTTCATTGAAGATTTTGCAAAGCTTACTTTTCTGATCAGGGTTGCATTCCAAATTTCACTTCCTGACCAATTGATAAGACCTCACTAGGCACCTCACCAAGATTTAAACCCTTAGAATCAGGAGCTAAAACGATGGAGTTTTCCTCGTTGCATTTCCGTTCTGCTCGATTGTTGCATTCGAGCCAGCGATCGCTATTTAGCCGAATCATTCCGTTTTTAGCTTGTCTAGCATTCACCGCTCTGATGGTTATCACTCGCTTCCCCATCTCCATCTGGTTCATGGTTGCATTTGCTCTTCTAATTACCCGATTTTCTGTCTGGGTTCCCAGCCTGACGATTCACCCCTGGTTTCGATCATTTGGGGGATGGAGAATGCTGGGAGCAGTCGCAGGTGCAGTATTTTTTGCAGGCATTACCCTCCACGCTGACCCGGCAACGGCGCAACTATTCAACTCAGCCGAACAGCAAGCGAACAGCATCTTTGGACAATACATTGATAGCGGAATCATCACGTTTTTGTTTGGCTTACTGCGAATCGTGGTTTGGATCTCGGCTGTCGGGTTTGTGCTATTTGCTGTTTATCAGGCGCAACGGGGCGAACAATGGCAACCCTTGATGCAAAACGCATTCATTGTTGTGGCAGCGGTCGTGGTCGTCGAAGGGTTGAGCGCCATGTTCTTTGGCGGTAGCACGACTGCAACTCCTAGAGGATAGGTAATCGCGATGACAGACGATCGCTCCCAACAATTCCGTCCGGTCAACCAAAGTCTGGGACAGCAACCTAGTTTAGGGCCGATTCCAGCAACTCTATTAGCACCCTCTGCGGCGATTTTGGTTGTCTCCTACTTTCTTGTCAAAGTTGTTCTCTCACTGGGATTTGTTTGGTTTCTCCTGGTGAGCGCCTGGGGCATGAGTACCTGGTGGCTGGTAGTCGGCGAAAAAACCTGGAGATTCACGAATAAGTTTGTCCCGGCTCCTGACTGGAATCGGGGATATGTTCACTACACGAGTTGTTTACCGCACGAAGAAGATGGCGACGAAGAAACGGGTTGGCACTAAGTACTACCATTTTAAGCCGTTTGAAGATGAATCAAACCTGGAATGCATTTGCAAACTTGCTTTGCGGAGTCGAGATGTCGGTGCTTATTTGCTCAAGAAAGGTAAGAAATTCTCGTTTGTGTTTGGCTTCCAGGCTTCCAGCATTCATACGCTGTTAGCCAGTGGTCAGGCAGAAAGCGCCCTGACTCGATTAGAAGAAGGATTGAAAGGATTACGCCCAGGTGATCGACTTCGCATTCACCTGCGATCGTTTGCGGACGATAGCGATCGTCAACAGGAATTAGAAAATCTCGTTAACTCAACCCAAAGTTTAGAAACGCAATTCCTACTTCTAGCGCAACAGCGATCGACACGAGAATTAACTCTGCAAGGTGAACGCCAACCAAAGCAGATTTACTTGTTTGCCACGTACACGATCGAGCCAGGAAAAGGAACGAGTCACGATCGCGTTGAAAAACTGCTTGCCTGGTTTGCTGACCAGTATGAAACGCTCAAGGGAATGAAGGAATCTAAGGAGCAGGCGCATTATCTGGAACTTCTCACCCAAGCCTTCACTGATGGCTATCTGCATTGGGAACAGCAGATCAACACGCGCATGGGACTGCAAGCAACACCCATGACGGCGGATCAGCTTTGGAGTTATTTATGGGGACAGTTCAACACTCGGCGATCGCCTCCTTTACCTCAATGTCTAATTCTTCAAGAAACAGAGGGAAAAGTCAGGCTCAAGGAAGAAATCCGAGAAACGCATCATGCTGCAAGTCTATTGGTTCGAGGCGAAAACGGTAGACCGAGCCATCCAAAAGCGGATCGGGAATGGGCGTGGGTCAAAGGTAAATTTGTGGGCGCGATCGTTCTTGAGTCAAAGCCACCCGGATTTGCGTCACCCGAACACCAGCTTTACTACCTCTGGAAAGCGTTTTCTCAGTTTCATGATTGTGAATTTGTGTGCGAGTTAGCTGCCGCCGATCGTGTCATGACGAGAATTACACTGCAACGACTCACCAAACAAAGCTATACAGCCACACATCGGGCAGGTGAGCTAAAGAATGTCGATGTTCTGTCACAGATTCGTATGAAAAAGGGAGTAGAAGCTCAAGAGAAGATTTACGAAGGTGCAATGCCTATTTGGGTTTCAGTCGTTGCTTTAGTTCACCGGAACGATCCACACACCTTGACTGAAGCTTGCCAAAAATTGACAAACGCTTTTCCTCAAGGTGACTTCATTCGAGAAACCGAGATTGCCTGGTCGCTGTGGTTGCGCTCCTTGCCTATCGTGGATGACTGGCTGCTGGGCGACGATCGCAAGCAACTGTACCTCACCAACGAAGCGCCCGGATTAATGCCGCTTGCCTGCACGAAACCCGTAGACTCGCAAGGGATAGAGTTCATTACTCGTGAAGGCAATATGCCGCTTCTAGTTGACTTCATCACCAAGCATCGAGGCATTTTCATCATGGGTGAAACCCGAAGCGGGAAGTCAGTTCTAATGTCTGATCTCTTCGTTTGTGGAATCGCTAACGGCATGAATGTGATCTCGCTGGACTATCCAAAATCGGATGGCACTACAACCTACACTGACCTGGTGAAATTCTTTGGCGATCAGGGAGCCTACTTTGATATTGGTTCAGAAGCAAACAACCTGTTTCAAATTCCAGACGTTCGGCATCTTCCCAAAAAGCAGCAAGGCGAACGACTCGATGACTACAAAGAATTCCTGGTGAAAGCGCTTAATATCATGGTGATGGGAATGGAAACCGAGGGACAACTTGGAAAGCGAATTCACACAGTTTTGTGGCAAGCAATCGCGGCATTCTTCAACGACTCACATATTCAAACTCGATACGAAATTGCCTTTGAGCAAGGATTTGGTAGTGAAGCGTGGTTTGAAATGCCAACGCTCGTTGACTTCATCAAGCTAGTAGCGCACCTGGATTTGGAGATTGAATCAGAGATGATTTCTGAAGCAATCGCCACCATTCTCCTAGAGCTAAAAGGCTGGCTCACCAGTCGAGTCGGTAAAGCGATCTCGCAACCCAGTACAATTCGCACCGATGCCAAGTTCACGGTGTTTGCGCGTAACTACTCAGGTTGAAGTGTAGTCGGGAGAGTGGGATTTCCCAAGAAAACCT
>NZ_JBJPHU010000035.1:0-65507 GCF_052939515.1 Phormidesmis sp. 146-33 | reverse complement strand
TTAGGGGGCTGCCTGGAGTGATCGCCACAGCGAGGGATTTCATCGAATTCACGTCAGATTAATCATTGTGGCGAAAGATTTCATCGAATTGGCGTTGATTAGAGTCCGTTGCCAATTAAGATAAATGGGGCCCAATAGTAGGGATGGTCTAGGGGACTGTAGATTGGTTGAGCGCCATTTGGCGCATTGGATTTGAGTAGTTGAGTGAGCGATCGATCGTTCTTCATCAAAGCAATCTGTGCCTGTTGTAAAGCCTCAATTTTTGTCAAATTTCCCTTTTTTAAGCGGGCATAAAAGGCATCCATCAAAACTTGAGTTCCGCCATCGTCTACTGTCCAAAGGGAAGCGATCGTGGCTTTTGCGCCTCGGTCTTGAAACTGATAGCCCAAACCAAGAATTTCTTCACCATTGCCCAGCGATCGTTCTCCATAAGCCTGAATTCCCACCGCCGTTTCACAAGCACTTAAAACCACCAGATCTACATTTTTCAACGTCCAATTTTCGATGTCTCTTAAGTTGGCAGTTTCGCCATTTCCAAACAAGATAAAAGACTGTTTTGGATCACCAGGAATAAAGCTGGCATGGGTGGCAAAATGGACGATCGCATGGTCATTCATTTGACTGGTAAGCGATGCCCACTCCTACCCACAGACTGCCTTCAGATTGTCTTGCCAGTTTTGACAGCGCGCCCTTGATCGTTTGAAAGCTGGCGATCGCTTGTTTGCGGCTGTCGATCGCGGGTTCAAATTGGTTCTCAGCCATATAAGCCAAACCGATCAGCGTCAAGGCTTGTCCTTTGAGAAATTGAGCTTGATCACCAAGTGCTGATTTTTCTAAAGTTTTGGCGATCTCTAAGGCTTGCTGACCCGCCGCCAACGCCAACTGCAAGCGATCCGGTTTGGCCGATCGATAAACCGTCAGTCCGATCGAGAGCAGCGTCCGAGTTTCTTGTTGAGGCTTATTTTCTGACCGAAACAGCGATCGTGCTTGTTCAAATGCGGTCAGGGCTGCTTCTGGCTGATTGAGATCTCGATAGATCGACGCGATTGACCCCAACACATAAGCTTCGAGCAGGGGACGCTTTTCTTTGCGATAGATCAGCAGCGCTTGTTGATACGTCTGAAGAGCCGCGTCGAGTTGATTGAGTTGTTGATGAGTGAGGGCGATCGCATTCAAGGTATCTGCTTCACCGACCCGATCTGAAAGCTTTTGGCGAATCTTTAGAGCTTGCTGAAAGACAGGCAGCGCTTCACGAAACTTACCTTGATCAGAAAGCTGATTGCCTTGTTGAAATAGTTGGTCTGCCTGCGGTTTTTGGCTCTCTGCTGCGGCAGATTGGGCAGCGAAACTGGGTGTCAGCGTCAGTAATAACCTTATCAAATTCACGAAGCGATCGCTAAAATCGTGTGGTGACAGATCGGAAGATGCAGCAGATCAATTGAAAGCTTTAACCTGTTATATCCGCTCCAAAATCGATTGCCAACCAATGCAGCAAGCCTCAAAGTTCCTCAAAATTTCTCAAACATCCGCTAAGTTTCAGGGGTTGAAATCGATCGATAAAGTTGATCCAAAATCTGCCCCACGATCGGACTTTTGGCCGTAAATCGAATGTGAAATTTTCCCGCTTCTGGAGAAGTTTTGACCACTTTGGCATAGATATCTTCGGCTGCAATTTCTGGGCGATCGTTCATCAATAAATTAAGTTTGAGATTACTCAACGCTGTCGGAAAGGATTCCATATCTGACTCATCAAACTGTACGTCTGCCCCGCGTTCTGACAGTTGCAGGAGTCTGGCTTTTGACAGCGTTTCGTTAATGTGTTTGCCTTCTAATGGCGCATATCGAATCGGAATGGCTGCGGGTAGCGCAAAGAAATGTTCTTGATGTTGAGCGAAGGATAGATTGTATTTGCCGTCAATGCCCGCTACATCATAAAGCGAGATGGGATGCTGTACGCCCTTTGCCTGTACCTGCGTGACTCCGTTAATTTTGACCAGCGACTCCACTTCTTGAAAGGTGGATTCTGAGATTAGGGTTTGACCGCCGATCGTAAAGGATTCGATCCGATACGTTAAGTTGACATGGCTGCCGATCACACTGTATTTTGTGCGTTTTTCGGAGCCGATATTGCCCACGACGACTTCTCCAGTATTGATGCCGATACCCATTTCTAGATACGTTGACCAACCGGATTGACGCAGTTTTTCATTCACCTCCGCCATCGCCAACTGCATCGCAACAGAACACGCCACTGCTCTTACTGCATCATCCTTGCGAGTCGTCGGCGCACCAAACAAAACGAGAATGCCATCACCCATAAATTCATCAATGGTACCTTGATAAAAAGTAATCACATCTGTCATCGCTTCGAGATACACATTGAGAATCTGAACTACTTCTTCGGGAGGCAAGCGTTCTGATGTGGCAGTGAATCCTCTTAGATCAGAAGTGAGAATCGTAATCTTGCGCCGATCGCCCCCAATTTTCAACCCTTCTGGATTTTCGAGCAAGCTGGCCACGACTTGATCCGTGAGATAGCGACCAAAGGTTTTGCGAATTTCTGAAGCCATACGAGCGACATAGGCCATGACGGCGATCGACGACCCGCCCAAAGCCAACAAAGGCGGCACCACAGGCAACCACCAGCCCTGCAAAAAGGCGAAATAGCTGCCCATCACTAGGCCCCCTCCGGCTAGAAACACACTACTCGCCAACCAGGGAGTTTTGGCTTGCGATCGCTGATTCATCATATGCCGCTGCCTCCAACTCAAGACCGCCCCCAGCATCGACCAACTCACAATCCAAACAATCTCCGCCGCCTCGTCACTGGTTTTAATCAAAGGACGATCGTCCAGCGTCGCGCTCAAAATTTGGCTGACCAGATTGGCATGAATGACGACACCGGGAGTTCGTTTGGGAGCTGACAAAAAAGTGCTGCTGTAAGGCGTATAAAACAAATCTTTGAGACTTTCGGCACTGCCCCCAATCAAGACGATGCGATCGCGCATCAAGGCAGACGGAATCTGATTATTCAGCACATCCGTCATCGCGATCGTCTGAAACGGTTGAGCCTGCCCCCGATAGTTGAGCAACACCTGATAGCCCCCATCTTCTGCCCGCACATAACCGCCGTCACTGGCTTGAAACAGAGGAAACACCGCCTTACCCAATTTCACCCGATCGTCCGCCGTCATTTCTGGCTGGATGCCCTGTTTTTGTAAGTGAAGCGCTGCCAACTTAAACCCAAAACTCAAAATGTCGTTGCCCTCTCGGTCTTGCAGATACAGCAGTCCTCGACGAATTTTGCCATCACTGTCTAGCGGCAAATCATTAGAGCCAACCTGATCGAGCTTTTTGAGAATTGGCGGCGGCGCAACTGGTGAGCTATCGGCACTTTGAGCTACTTTTTGCACCCCAACCAGATTGGGCGTTGTCTCAAAAACTCGTTTGAGCTTGCTGGCTCCTGGATTGACGGGCAAATCGCGGTAGATATCCAGTCCGATCGCGCTTGGTTTTTGCTGCTTAATCTGGGTAATCAACTGAGCCAGCGTCGCGTCTGACATCGGCCACTGTCCGACTTTTTGCACATCTGACTCATTGATTTCGACAATCACAATGCGGGAGTCGATCGCTTCTACGGGACGCATCAAAAAAAACTGATCGAGCATTGCCAATTCCAACATTTGCAGCAAGCCCGTCAACCGCAAGCCAATCACCACCCCCGCCACACCCGGAACAGCAATCAAAACTCCTCGCCATTGCCAAGCCTGCCGTTTGAGCATCGTCCACATAGGTTTGCTGCCTGTTTTAGGTCGAGTGTTCCCGATTGGAAGGGGATGGGAACGGGAAGGATAGGTGAGGGATGAGGGAATTCGATCATTTTTTGGCTTTGATTACAGAGTCAGATCGCGTCCTAAATCACCCATAAATAAGAAACTTGAACTAAAACCCTTGTCTTAAAGTCCCCAGAATTGGCAGCTTGGGGGGCAGAAGCGCCAAGCAACGAAGCAAAAAACTTCATCGGACTGACGTGATGGAAAAAGACGATCGCTCCAGTGACGGAACTCAATCGCGATCGCGGATTCTTGACGCATTTCCAGAATTTGTTAGGATGATCAGCCCGTCTGATAAAATGACGGCGTTGTCACGATAAATACGGCTTTGAGTCAGTCGATCGATCTACCTAAAGTCGATGATTTTTTACAAGAACTAGCGACCATTCAGCAGACCAGTTCCAAGCGAATCGCCCTGCTGGGGTCTCGGCATGTTCCCATCACTCATCAAAACCTGATTGAAACGATGAGCTATGCGCTGGTTTTAGAAGGAAATCGTCTCATTACATCTGGGTCTACGGGTACGAATTTTGCAGCGATTCGGGGCGCTCTACGGGCTGATCCCAGTCTACTGACGGTGATCTTGCCCCAAACAATGGATCGTCAGCCTCGTGAATCTCGCGAACAGCTTGAAAACGTCATGCACCTAGTCGAAAATCCTGAGAATAATAATCTTTCTCTGGCGGAGGCCAGCGCGCTCTGTAACCAAGAAATCATTTCTCGCTGTCAGCAATTGATCTGTTTTGCCTTCCACGATAGCCAAACCCTGCTACAAACCTGCCACGATGCCGAAGATCAACGTAAGATCGTGACGTTGTTCTATTTTGACTGAGGGCTGAGAATGAGCTTGTTTGGGTTGCCTGTGCAGACGATTTTGTTGGGATCGATCGCCATCGCCGCCGTTTTGGTCTACCTGCCCTTTGGAGTGGTGGGGCTGGCTCGCGTTCAGGCGGGCTATGACAAAGAAATGATGGCGGCTCCTCGCGCTGCGCTAGAAAAATTACCTGCTTTTGGGCAACGGGCTACCTGGGCGCACGAAAATGCCTGGGAGTCGTTCACTTTGTTTAGCGTGGCGGCGTTGATGGCCTATGTCACCGGGCAAACTTCCGAAATGGCAGGCTGGACGGCGATCGCTTACTTGCCGATTCGTCTGCTCTACTCCGCCGCCTATATTCTGAATATTCCTCTGTTGCGATCGCTGATGTTTGCCAGTGGCTCTTATTGCATTGGGTCTTTGATCCTCATGAGCATTATGAGTACCCTTAAATAAGTCTGTGAATGCCCCACAATCGTCTATTTTTCTATGGCTTCTACATTTTCTTTTGATGTTGTCAGCGACTTTGATCGCCAAGAACTCGTCAACGCCGTCGATCAAACCAATCGCGAAATTATTGCTCGTTACGATCTCAAAGACACCAAGACGACATTGGAACTGGGTGAAGAGGCGATCGTGATCAACACCGATAGCGAATTTACGCTGGACTCGATTCAAACGATTCTGCAAACCAAAGCGGCCAAGCGCAATTTGTCGCTCAAGATTTTTGACTACGGCAAGCCCGAATCCGCCAGTGGCAATCGAGTCCGCCAGGAAATCAAACTCAAAAAAGGCATTAGTTCAGAAGTCGCCAAACAAATTACGAAACTGATTCGCGACGAGTTCAAAAAGGTGCAAGGGTCGATTCAGGGCGATGCGGTGCGCGTGTCTGCCAAAGCTAAGGACGATCTGCAAGCCGTCATGCAGCGACTCAAACAAGAAGACTACCCGATGGCGTTGCAGTTCACCAATTATCGATGAGCGCATCGTGACCAAAGAACTGACATATCGGATCAGGAATTGACCATTAACCCTTGATCCGTTGTGTCTGCTCCGTTACATCTGTTTTCGCCGACAGGCTGCTAGAGAACTTTGGCTCTGAGCAGAGCGATCGGCAGTGACACCATTTTCTTGTAGCCAGGAACGTAAGCCCGACGGTTAAAGTTGTCGTAGCCGTTGCGCTCGATCACATCCAAAATTTGGCTATAGAGCATCAGTGCTGACCAGACGGGCAGACGGGCATCTTCACTCAGCGCCCCAATTCCACTTTCTGCCTGCACATAAAACTTCCTGGCCCGCTGAATCTGAAACTGCATCAAAGCACGCCAGCGATCGTCTACGACTCCTTTCAGCAGATCTTCTTCGGTGTAGTTAAATAACGCTAAGTCTTCTAACGGCAGGTAAATCCGACCGCGCCGAGCGTCTTCTCCCACATCGCGCAGAATGTTGGTTAACTGGTTAGCAATGCCCAGCGCGATCGCTTCCTCAACTGGATTGTGCAACGGTTTTGACTGCTCCCAGGGGGCAGTGCGCGGCGTATTGTCCATGCCCATGACCGTTGTGGACATCAGCCCGACCGTTCCGGCGACTCGATAGCAGTAGAGGTGCAACTCATCGAAGGTTTCGTAACGGCTGCGATACAGATCCATCCGTTGTCCGGCGATCATGTCTCGGAAGGGCTGAATGTCTAGCGGGTAGCGCTCTAGCGTATCGACCAGCGCCATATCGAAATGATCCTGAGGATGTCCCGCAAAAATGTTTTCTAAGCGGCGCTCCCACTGGTCGAGGGTTTCGTCGTTGGTAAGATTGGCGTTGGGGCCGTCTACCAGTTCGTCAGTGCGACGGCACCAAACGTAGATTGCCCAGATTGCCCGACGTTTTGCCGCCGACATTAGAAGCGTTCCTAGATAGAACGTTTTGGAGTACTTCGCCGTGATTTGGCGGCAGTGTTCGTAAGCGTCTTCCACGGAAGCCAGTGTTCTCAAGCAGGAAGTGGTTGGTTCGGGCAATTGCAGCATTCTGATGCAGTCTGGAAGGTTGACAAAGCGCGAATTGCTAAGGAGTCGTGACCAGTGGTCGCTGCTCAGTAGAGACAGCCAGAGAGTCGGCGTTTGAAATCGCTTGCGCTGTCAGCTTACCAGAAAGTACGGCACCTTCCATACTGCCTAAATATCTCTGCATCGTATAACTTCCGGATAGAAAGAAATTTTGGATGGGAGTCGCCTGGTCTGGACGATAAGCTTGGCGGCCAGGACTGGCAGTATAGACCGATCGCGGCGTTTTCACCACTCGATATTTTCGCAGTTTGGCGGGGTTTTCGGTCTTAAAGTGCTGCGGGAAGAGTTTTTCGATTTCTAGCATAGTAGCGGCGATAATCGCTTCGTCAGACTTATCAATCCAATCTTTGGCAGGGGCAAGGACGAGTTCTAGCATGGAGCGATCGGGGTCTTCATACTCCTTGCAGGTCACGCTCATATCGGCATAGACGCTGAGAAGCTCTGACCGCGAAAAGAGAAGCTGGTCGATGTCGGTGAGCTTGCGATCGAACCACAGATGCAGGTTGATCACCGGAACGCCTTCCAAACCATCCAGCTTTTGAAAGAACTCTAATGACTTCCAGCTTTCAGGTCTGAGAACCTTCATCACATCGACCGACATGGCCGAAACGTAAGCATCCGCCGTGATCACGTCATCGGGTGCGCCATCCAGCCCGCGAATTGCAAAGCCTCGAACCGTATTATCCGCATTGAGCAAAATCTCTTTGAGCGGCTTTTTGAGATGCACTTCTCCGCCGCGATCGGTGACGTAATCGACGATCGGCTGACACAACCGTTCTGTTGGTGACCCGTCTAAGAAGGCAATTTTGGAGCCATACCGCTCTTGCAGAAAGCGATTGAGGGCGGTGAGCAAAATGGTCGAAGAGACTTCATCAGGATTGATAAACGTCAAAGCCTTGGTTGCGGCAATAAAAATATCGCTGTTGACTTTTTCATCAATGCCCTGCCGTTCCAGCCATTCTAAAAAGCTGTATTTGTCCATGTCTTCGACATATTTTTGACCGCGAATGATCGCAGGCAATAGCCCCCAGGCAAAGCGAATTTTTTGCTCCCAGGTGAGCATGTCGTTGTTGTTGATGATCGAGGCAATCACATTGAAGGGCGCAGGAATGTCAGGCACATCAAAGCGAGACAACACGCCTGGCTTTTCGGGTTGATTGAAGATCAGCGTGTGCTGTTTCCACTGAAGGCGATCGAGAATATCTAACTCACCCATTAGCTGAAGCATGTTGGGATATGCACCAAAAAAGGCGTGCAATCCAGTTTCATACCAGTCTCCGTCTTCATCTTTCCAGGCAGCTACCAGCCCACCCAATACATCGCGGCTTTCTAGGACGATTGGCGTATGACCCGCATCGACTAGATATTTTGCACAGGACAGCCCTGCCAAGCCCGCTCCGGCGATCGCAACACGCATGTAGTCTCTTTAGGAATGCTTCATGGTTTATTCGTTTCAATTATAAGTTGCAAACCGTTACATTTTTTGTGCGCTGAGCAGGATTGTTGGCAAAGAAAGCTGTAGATTCCGTTCAGTTAGAGAAGCGGCGACGAGTTGAGCAGTCTTTTTTGGCGAAATTTGAATTCGTTTGAGACAAAAGAGCCAGCAAATTTTTCCCTTTCACTTGACTTCCGTGAGGGTTAACTATAAAAATCAGGTGAAGATTAAACGCTTGACTTGGATCGACCAGACTGGTCGGGGTAGTATACCAGCGTCTCAACTGAGGCGTTTGGGCAAGGGCAGTTTCAGTGTTACTTATTTAATTTTTTGGAGCTTTAGTCGCGCTCTACACTCAAGCTGTACTGATCGCCCGCAGGGTGCTTTTTGACAACATCTACAAGTTCAACATTTACAAGTTCAACATCTACGACAAGCTCAACCTCTACAAGTTCAAACCCTCAACTAATTCGACCTGAAAAAACTTGTGTACTGGTTGAGGATAATCTTGAGGACAGTTTTGCGAACACGACTAATCCGTTAACTTACTGAACGTTTCTCTGCCGATCGGCTGAAACCTGCGTTGAAAAAGCCGTACTTACGCACTTTACTAATTTATCGTGTGTCGAAAAAGACACTGTGCTAGATTCCTTATGGCTTTTTCCCAAAGCGCCAGCCTTAGTCAATTTGAATGTGTTCCCATTCAGAGACTCAGCTAAGTAAACTTCTCACGAGGAAAAGCATTGTGTCAGATCTCAATCTCGGTATCCAGACGGATAGCCGCAGCGTTAGCCTGCAAACCAATCCTGCTGGGGCCAGTTCGATCGCAACTACACCCAACGCCCTATTCCCAGAAGATAGAGTAGCAGCGGTCTCCAGTTCTTCTACCCTGGGGATGATAGGGGTCAGTGCCGAATATTTTGACGATGATAATTTTACCGATTCCAAGTTGGTTCGCACCGATCGCACGATCGATTTTGATTGGGGCAGCGGTTCGCCGAGTCCTCAAATTGCGTCAGATTCTTTCTCGGTGCGCTGGTCGGGTCAAATCCAACCGACAGAATCGGCAACCTACACGTTCTATACCCAATCGGATGACAGCGTTCGCTTGTGGGTCAACGGCCAACTGCTGATCGATCATTGGCAAGGCCATGCCGTCGCCGAAGACCGGGGCACGATCGACCTCTCCGCTGGGCAAAAATACGCCCTAAAAATGGAGTATCGCGAAGCGGGCGGCAACGCCGTGGCCAAACTGTTGTGGTCAAGTCCGACTCAACCCAAACAGGTGATTCCTGAGAGTCAGTTTTCGATTTCTGGAAGGGCCATTGCCGCCAGCCAAAGCCCGTCAGAAATGGCCAAAAGCGCCGATTCTTTTATCGACTCGGTAGGAATTGTGACGCATCTGCGCTACACCGACACCAGCTATGCTCGATTTGGTGATGTAGTCGAGCCGAGACTGCGAGAATTAGGCATTCGGCATGTTCGCGATGGCGGCAATGATGCGGGCATGTTTGACAAGCTCAATCGATTGGCTCAGTTTGGCATCCGATCGACGCTGGTGATGGACGCTCGCGACGGAGTGACCCCTGATAATGCCGTCGAACTGCTCAAAAAAGTTACGTCTTCTGTGATTGCAGTCGAAGGCCCTAATGAGTGGGATGTCAACACCGGATTGACCTACAAAGGCAAATCCTTCCCGGATGGCGTGCGTGACTATCAGACCGATCTGTACAAGGTGATCAAAGGCAATGCGGCAACGTCTCATCTCCCGGTAATTGCGCCGTCGCTGGCGATTCCAGAATATGGGTCGCGCCTCGGCTCGCTCAAATCGGTGGTGGATATGGGCAATATGCACAGCTACGCAGGGGGCAATCTCCCGGCTCAAGATCTCGATTGGCGATGGATATCTCATACAAAGCAGGTTTCAGAAGATGAGCCGATCGTCGTCACAGAAACCGGATGGCATAATGCAATCAACGACACCCAAGCCAGTCAAAAAGGTGTTTCAGAACAGGTGGCGGCGAAGTACGTTCCTCGGCTCTTTTTGGAATATTTCAATCGAGGCATCCAGCGTACGTTTCTATACGAACTGATGGACGAGCGGCCCCAGCCTGACCAAGAAAATAATTTTGGGTTGATTCGATCGGATGGTACGCCAAAACCTGCGTTCTACTCGCTCAAAAATCTGATGAGTCTGCTCAATGATGCTCAAGGCAGCAAGGCTTCGGGAGGCTTAAACTACTCCTTGGCGGGCAACACTCAAAATGTGCGTCATACGCTGTTGCAAAAGAGCAGTGGTGAGTTTTATCTCGTGTTGTGGTCTGATGTGGTGAGTGCAGATACGGCGGTCAATCAATCTGTGACGCTGAATTTGTCGAGTCCGATCAAGCAGGCGACAACTTATTTGACCAACCAATCGATCGACCCCACCGCAACCTATTCCACACCGACTCAATTAGCGTTGAATGTGCCCGATTCGCCGCTGGTTGTCAAGCTCACGCCTAGTTAGTCAGCAGTTATAAATTAGAAAAATCTATGGTTCAAAACCCTTACCCAGCAAAATCTTGACCTTTCTTCGTGAATCGCTCGATCCCTGAAATGGCGCAAAATCGTTCTGAATTTACAATTGCTGCTAGTTAGTTGTCGGCGTTGCTGATTGGAGGGATGAATCTGTGGGAAGTGTCCATCTTTTCGCCCCCTAAATCCCCCAAAAATGGGGGACTTTGAACCTTGGGGTTCCCGCCGCTTTGGGGCAATTCATCCCCTGATTCAGCAATGCCTTAGTTGTCTAGTTGACGTAAATTCGACCCCTTGCGGCCACTCGAAGAGATTGAGTTTTTTCGCTGCGGTGTTTTGTGCGTCTGCTCTACAACCCCTCACTCTGAGGGACTTTCAGACAAGATTTTTAGTTCAACGTCTGTCACTTGTAAGGAGTTTAGTTAGCTTGCTAAATTCACAGCCGCAGCGAATCACTTCATCCAATTCACGTCTTAAAGTCAAACGTCCATTTCGCTAATTTGACGTACGACGTAATCAAATGGCTCATCAATAAAGGTAGCGTTTTCAATTCCTGCGGATTGTACTTGCTGCTTGACTCCATCTCTCATCAGTTGCACACTTCGAGCCGTCGGCCCCAGTGGAATTCCTAAAGAGTTAAAGGTTTCCTTGAGTCCTGCCAGGAGCCGCTCATCAAGAACACTGTTGTCGCCTGTCAGCAGCGCATAGGTGCAATAGCGCAAAAAATAGCCCATATCACGAACGTACATATTGTAGCGACGAGTCGTATAGGCATTGCCGCCCGGTTGGACTAGCTCAGGCTGCTCTTGAAACAATTGACTAATGGCTTGCTTGATGATTTCGGCGGACTTAGAACTGACGATCGCCACCACTTGGACTCTAGTCGTCCCTGTAGTGAGAAAGTCTTTGAGTGGCTCGACAATATTGCGATCGGCGAGGCTATCAGTCAAATTAAACGGATTAACGACGCTGACTACTTTATCCTGCATAAGATTCCTCTTCTAAAAATGTGTGAACCCAAGGTCGCTCATGAATAGTCGATCGATGCAGTCAAAGGGGTTCTCAAGCCCTCTAAACTTGAACTTACCATATTCAGTCAGGGTTTCAAGTTCAAGCTACTTAATGTAACATCCAGCGTTTAGATCGAGAATTTGGCGTTGCTGATTGGAGGGATGACTCTGTAGGAAGTGTCCATCTTTTCGCCCCCTAAATCCCCCAAAATTGGGGGACTTTGAACCTTGGGGTTTCCCTCCGCTTTGGGGCAATTCATCCCCTGATTCAGCAACGCCGAGAATTTTAGATTGAGAAAGCTACGCATAAAAAGCGACCCTTGCGGCAACTGCGGAGCAGATCGCTCCCTAAAGAACGATCGCTTCACTTCATTCAAATCAGACTATTTGATCAACCCCAATACAGGGGCAGGCTTAGAGTCGGCAATTTGCGAACTCCACACGCTCGCGTAGATTTGAGGGTTGGTTTCTGCAATTTGACGATAAGACTCACGCATCTGAGCATTCAGCGCGACCGTCTTCACGTCATACATCTGCGTCGCCAACTTGGGATAGAACCCAAACGCCACAATCAGCGACAAGAAGCAAGCTGCAATAAAGATCTCACGGGGATTGGCATCCTCAAACTTGGCCTCGGTCGGTAGTTCACAGTTGTTACCAAAGCAAGCCGCTTCTTCATTGCCCTGAGCTTTGAGATTGACATCGCTCAACTCACAAGACGGCGAGATGTCACACATTTGATCGGCACTCGACCCATAAAACACCTGCCGCAGCATCGAGAGCAGATAAATCGGGGTCAAAATCACCCCCACTGCGGAGAGAAACACTGTCACCGTGCGGAAAGTCGAACTGTAGATGTCAGTCGTCGTCATGCCGACAAAGACGGCGATTTCACTCGCAAATCCACTCATTCCAGGCAGTGCCAGCGAGGCCATGGCGGCGATCGTAAACAGCGCAAACACTTTGGGCATGGCCTGACCGATGCCGCCCATTTGATTCATCATCATGGTGTGGGTGCGATCGTAGGTGACCCCCGCCAAAAAGAACAGCACCGACGCAATCAGTCCGTGAGAAATCATTTGCAGCAGCGCCCCACTCACACCCACATCGCTATAGGATGCAATGCCGATCAGCACAAAGCCCATGTGCGACACAGATGAGTAAGCCAATCGCCGCTTCATATTCGTTTGAGCAAATGAATTCAATCCGCCGTAAATCACATTCACCACGCCCAGGATGGCCAAAACGGGCGCAAAATAAACGTGAGCATTGGGCAACAGTTCTAGATTTAAGCGAATCAGTCCATAGCCGCCCATCTTGAGCAACACACCCGCCAAAATCATCGAGACGGGAGACGAGGCTTCACCGTGCGCGTCAGGCAGCCAGGTATGCAGCGGGAAGACCGCCAGCTTTACACCAAACGCAATCAGCAACCCTGCATATAGCAACAGTTCCAACGTTAGCGGAAACTCTTTGAGCCGAAGTTCTGCAATATCAAAGGTAATCGAGTTGCCATAAAAGGCCATCGCCAGCGCAGCTACCAAAATGAAGATAGAAGCAACGGCGGTATACATCAAAAACTTAGTGGCCGCATAGCGCCGATTTTGTCCGCCCCAGATACAAACCAGCAGATAAACCGGGACTAGCTCGACCTCCCACATGATGAAGAACAGCAGCAAGTCTTGAGCCACAAATACGCCCACTTGAGCGGCATACAGCACCAGCATCAGCGCGTAAAACAATCGAGGTCTGCGATCGACCCGCCAGGCCGCCAACATCGAAAGCGTTGTGACAAACCCAGCTAATAAAACCAGGGGAGCGGACAAGCCATCGATCGAGACTGTCCAATTGAGTCCAAGCTGCGGCATCCAGGCGAAGGTTTCCACCAGTTGGAACGTCGCACTGCTGGCATCATAATGATTCCAAAAGGTGTAGCACATCAAAGCAAAGTCCGCGATTCCTACACCGAGGGCATACCAGCGCACAAGCTTGCCGCTTTTGTCAGGCAGCAACGGAATGAGCATGGAAGCAATGAGTGGCAGCAGGACGATCGTTGTCAACCAAGGAAATTGATCCATCATGGCGATAAGAATAAATACCTATCTGTTTAATGAGAATATCTTACTAAACTTTGTGAAGCACTATTCATAAATCCTTCGCTACAGAAGGATGCAGATAGATCTATGGAATGTCAAACCATCGCCATTCAGAGAATGAGCAGTGGCAATAAGTATAAAAGCCTAAGAAAAAGTGAAAAAACCTTGATCTGTTCAACAAAAAATTTACATTTCTACAAAGTGAGTTTTGTTTTACCCCGATCGTTGGAATGCAATGGAAAGGTTACGCTCAGAAGATCTTCTTGCCCGCTATGCTCAAGGAGAACGGAAGTTTGAGTCCCACAGCTTAGAGGAAGCTCATCTGTTTGAGGCGGTTTTACCAGGGATTAATTTGTGCAGAAGTTGTCTCAATCAGGCTTATTTGCCCTACGCCAATCTCAGTCAGGCAAACCTCAAAGCCTCCCAAATGCAGAATGCCGAACTTGGCAACGCTCAACTCTATCAAGCAAACTTATCGGATGCTGACCTGCGGAAGATCAACCTGTCACGCGCTGATTTATGTTTTGCAAACTTGAGCGGGGCTAACCTGTCGGGTGCCAATTTACAGGGCGCAAACTTATACAATGCTGATTTGAGTTATGCCAATTTGACGAATGCAGATCTAAGTCGATCGAACCTCAAACAAGCCAACCTCACAGGCACAAACCTCAGCGGCACCAATCTATTTCGCGCGACAGAAGCCGATCTGTCAGACGCGCAAATTGACCAAACGACAATCTATCCGGATGGACATCGGATGAGGGATGAGGGATGAGGGATGAACAAGCTCTCTGTCTGTTCTTTAGGAATTGTGAATCACATAATCTCCAACAGATGACTGTCTAAATAAAATTCTCCTCTGTAGTTTAGACATGTTAACTCTCACCTGAATTCGATAAGATCCTTCGCTGTAATCCTCCAGTCGAGAACGTTCCTGAATCTCCAATCCATGAGGGATTTTGAACCGCGAATCCTATCTAAAAGTCTTCCGGAATTGGGAAGTTAGAGGGCAAAATCTCTAAAAATCTCTAAGTAATGCAGCGAAAAAACTTCGTTGAAAGGACGCTAACTTCCCGACCTCAAAAGTTTGGTAAGGGAGACCCGATTTGGCTGAGATTGAGAACGTGTCCACCCGTCACTAGGTACACAGGATGGGCGATCGCTCCGACTCGTCTGACCACCATTCCCAAACGATCGCGAAACAGCCGCCCGATCGGGTAAGCAGGCACCACGCCCCATCCCGCCTCTTCTGCCACCAAAATAATTGTGCTCTTCGCTTGTTTGAGGCTTTGTAGCAAAGTTTCCAACGTCTGTTGCCAAACTTCAGCATCTTGCTCCAGCAGATTCGCCAACCAGGTGCCTAATGAATCGATCAGCAAACATTCCGTAGCCGTAGAGTCTTGAATCGTTTTAGCAAGGTTGATCGGAACCTGCAACGTCTTCCAACTGTCGGGACGGCGCTGTTGATGTTGCTCAATTCTGGCTTGCCACTCGCGATCGTCCTCATTCAACTGAGCCGTCGCCACATAGATCACAGATTTTTGAGACTGCATCGCCAGAGACTCTGCCCATTCACTCTTGCCCGATCGAGCGGGCCCAGTGACTAGAATAATCTTGGGTGTGAATTTTGGCATAAATCCTTTAATTCAGTAATTCAGATAAATGATGCAGTGGAAATTTGCGGCTCGATCGCTCTGTCTCCCATTATTGGCAAGTTTAGCGGCTTGTGATGCCCTGTCGATCGGACAAACGATCACGCAACCGCCCTCCAAAAATTCGGCCTCGCCTTCCCCCGCTCAGGTTGCTCAAAGTCCTGCTAGTCGTCCCGCCAACGCCATTCGGACAGAACCCCTATCTCCTCAGCCAATTCGGATTACGATCGACCAGCTTCCTCAGCCCTACGCCAGCGAAAGCGCCTCAAAATCGCCCCGCGTCGTCCCCGTTCCCAACAATCCGATTTTGAGCGTGCCGCCCGGATTTGTGGTGAATGTCTTTGCAGAAGGGCTAAACCGCCCACGCTGGCTGGCCTTGACTCCATCAGGAGATGTCTTGGTCACCGAAACGCCTGACAATCAAATTCGACTGTTGCGCGATGCCAATGGGGATGGAGTAGCAGAAGTCAAAAAAACCTTTGCAACCGCAAGCAATGGGTTAAATCGTCCGCTTGGGATGGCTTTTGCAGGAGATTCTTTTTTTCTGGGCAACACCGATGCCGTTCTCAAATTTCCCTACCAGAAAGGACAAGAACAAATCACGGGCACCGGGCAACAAATCGCTGACCTCCCCGCCCAAGGCTACAACAATCACTGGACAAGAAATGTCGTCGCTGCCCCCGATGGTAAACGGCTGTTTGTCTCGATCGGTTCTGGCACCAATGTCGATCAAGAACCGCTCCCCCGCGCCTCCGTGCAAGTGATGAATCTCGACGGATCAGGTCGCCAAAACTTTGCCTCCGGACTTCGCAACCCGGTCGGCTTGGACTTTCACCCACAGACTCAAGAACTCTACACCACCGTCAATGAGCGCGATGGACTGGGAGACGAACTGGTGCCCGACTATCTAACTCGCATTCGATCAGGTGAGTTTTACGGTTGGCCTTACGCCTATTTGAGAAACGATCGCCTCGATCCCCGTCAGGCGCAAAATGGTAAAAGCGTTCGTCCCGATCTGGCCAGCAAAACTCGCACCCCAGATGTTTTGTTTGAGGCGCATTCTGCCGCTCTAGGATTGAGCTTTTACGACGGCAAAACCTTTCCTCAAAAATATCGCAACGGAGCATTTGCCGCCTTTAGAGGGTCATGGAATCGCAGCCAGGGCACCGGATACAAAATTGTCTTCGTCCCCTTTAACGCAGAAGGTCGTCCCCAGGGCTATTACGAAGATTTTGTCACAGGCTTCCTGCTCGATCCCACCGCTCCGACAACCTGGGGCCGACCCGTTGGATTGTTGACCCTTCCAGACGGCAGCCTCTTGTTTACGGAAGAAGGGAACGATCGGATTTACCGCGTTCAATATCAGGGATGAGGGAGAACTTCGATGATCTGTTGCCCCCTTTGGGGTAATCCGCTTCGCGTGAGGGATGAGGGATGAAGAGCTTTGATTTGAATGCGTTTCAGTCTTTGGACTTGGGGCTTCTTCACACCTCACCTCCTCGCCTCCTCAAAACCTTTCTGGCGGCGCAATGTTTGACCCCGAATTTATACTGTGAGGCTGATTAGACTGGGGCGAAAGTTTGACATTTGGAGCATCAAGTTGAATTGCACCAGGAGGCGTTTCGGGAGTTTGTTGGTGAGAGAGCCAGACAAGACCGCCTGCCATTAGCGCCGCATAGCCGACATAAAGATGGAGAGGTTGAACCGCCAACCCTTTGATACCGCTTGATTTTGTCTGGGGATGATACCAGGAGGGCAAAATCGCTTGAGTCGGATCGGGTGTCGGAAGAACCGCCAGCAACTTGGCACTATCGAGGTCTAGAGCGGTGCCGATTCGTTTGATGAATCCTCTCAAATAGACATCTTCTGGCAAATGAATGCCTTGCCCCGACTCCAACGCCAGCAGTTGATGCATGGGCACCATTGTTTTGTTATGTAGCTGAGACAGAGACATCGATCGCGCTTCTCTTGCCGCCTTGATCTGCTCCCCAATCTGCTGCAAACCGACCAGTCTTTCTTGGGCGGCCTGTTCTGCGAGATCGGCTAGAGACCGCTTTTTGTATGACTTTTTGGGAGCAACTTTTTGAGCGATTGCCGAGACCGGGTTTGTGAAGGTAGGAGTTGCTGCTTCGGGTACGGGTGCAGTTTCGACCACTTCGACGGTCGGTAGAGGGAGTGTTGCCAATCGAGAACCCAGGGCACGAGAAAAGGCGGCCACCGGAAACTCATCCACCTCGCGATCGTCGGCTCCTCGGATGCCATGATCTGGGGTTTCTCTGGTTTGAACAAAATGTCGCAGCGTCAAGCGAATAGCCTCGCGCCCGATCGCTTTCATCAAAAACTGAGCGCTTTCTGCCCCTTTGACAGGCATCTTCTGCAAATTACTGAGGGCACGACGATACACTTCACTGCGGTACAGTTCTCCCTCAACTTGTCCTAAAATTTCTCGAAGTCCTTCTGCGGAAATCTCGATCGTGGTATTGCTACCCGGTACATTGAACCCAAACGTTGTGTCTTGTGCCAGCATCTCTCCACCCTCACCGTTGAATGACTAACGGAAGCTTTAAAGTACGAAAAACTACAGCATTTAAGCTGATGCTTCCTTTCTTCGCCTGTTGGTGAGATCTTCCGGAGTAGATAGGTAAATCGGGATGAATTTGTGAAAATTTCTTCGATAACTGCCAGATATCGCGAAAATTGATTGTAGGGAACGTTTTACTGAGAGAGCCGCGATCGAGCGGGCGCTCAAATTGCTGTACCAGGTTGTTTTACCAGATTGTTTTGAGGTCGAGGCTAAATCCAATTAAGACTGTTTCACCTGAGAGCGTTGCTGGAGATTCTAGAATTTCGGGGTCTTGATCTGGGCGATAAATCTCCACTCGCTGAGACTTGGGATCGATCAGCCAGCCTAGTTTAACCCCGCCAGCCATGTACTCTTGCATCTTGGCTTGAGTTTCTTTCAAACTATCGGTTGGTGAAAGCAGTTCTAAAACAAAATCGGGCGCGATCGGTGGAAATTTTTCCTTTTGGTCAGGCGTGAGAGTATCCCAGCGATCGCGACGAATCCACGCGACATCAGGAGAACGACTTGCGCCATTTGGCAACTTGAAGCAGGTGGAAGAATCGAATACTTCACCGAGGTCAGTTTGCTCATTCCACACGACAAATCGGCTCGTTAATTTAGCGTTTCCTCTTCCGGTTTCTCCACCTGTCGGGGGCATAATCAGTAGTTCTCCTTTGGGATTGCGTTCAAATTTTATGTCTGGATTGGCGCGGCAAAGCTGATAAAACTGGTCGTCAGTTAGGCGAACGATCGGATCAAAGTTAATGGTGTAGGCAATCATACAATCACCTCTACGGCTTGACGGGCTTGCACTTTCAGGTAAATGAGTAACGCATTGACATCGGCTGGGTTGACTCCTCCGATGCGGGTAGCCTGCCCGATCGTTAAGGGTTGCACTTTTGCCAACTTCTCTCTCGCTTCTTTAGACAGCGTGGTAATCGTGGCGTAATCTAAATCTTGTGGTAGCTTGCGATGTTCTTGTCGCGCAATTTGATCAATCTGATGCTGTTGGCGTTGAATGTAGCCTGAATATTTGATGTCAATTTCTGCACCTTCTTTTTCAGATCGATCCAGTGCAGCGTTTCCTAATCCATGTCGTTCCAAATCGCTGTAGTGAAACCCAGATCGTCGTAAAAGATCGGCTAAAGTGATTGAACCTTTGATCGCTTGTTGAGTGTAAGATGCGATCGCTTTTCCAGCTTCACTCTGTTCTTTGACTCGTGTCTCATGCAATCGTTCTTTTTCGGCGATCGTATTCGCTTGCTTGCGCGTAAAGCGTTGCCAACGACGGTCGTCAATCAAGCCAATTTCTCGGCCCAGAGGAGTCAGCCGCTGATCGGCATTGTCAGAACGTAAAAGGAGACGGTATTCCGATCGCGAGGTCAACATGCGATACGGTTCGCGCAGATCTTTGGTACACAGATCGTCGATTAGCGTCCCGATGTAGCTTTGCTCACGGGGGAAAATGATCATTTCCTGGTCGCGACAAAACCGAGCAGCATTAATGCCCGCGACTAATCCCTGGGCGGACGCTTCTTCATAGCCCGTGGTGCCGTTGATTTGTCCCGCGCAAAACAGTCCCTCGACTTTCTTCGTCATCAGCGTCGGGAAGCACTGCGTTGCGGGCAAATAATCGTATTCCACTGCGTAGGCTGGCCGGAGCATGGTGCAATTTTCGAGACCGGGGAGCGATCGCAGCATTTGTAGCTGAATCATTTCGGGCAGACCCGTCGAAAAGCCTTGGATGTAAAGCTCTGGCGTGTCGCGTCCTTCTGGTTCGATAAAAATCTGGTGGCTTTCTTTGTCGGCAAAGCGCACAATCTTGTCTTCAATACTGGGACAGTAGCGCGGCCCTTTAGCATCGACCCAACCGCCATAAACGGGAGAAAGATGCAGATTTTCGCGAATAATTCGGTGAGTTTCAGTCGTCGTGCGCGTTAAGTGACAGGGCATTTGTTCGCGTTCGATCCAGGCATCGGGATCAAAGCTAAACCAGCGAACTTCAGAATCTCCGGGCTGCGGTTCTAACTGGGTGAAATCGACGGAGCGGCGATCGACTCGTGCTGGTGTGCCCGTCTTCAAGCGTCCGGTTTCAAAGCCCAATCGATTCAAGGTGTCTGTCATGCCTACGGCGGCAAATTCTCCAGCGCGTCCGGCATCCATTGATTTGTTGCCAACCCAAATTTTGCCACCGAGAAACGTTCCCGTCGTCAGCACCACCGCTTTGCACTGAAACGCGACCCCAAAGTAGGTTTCAACCCCGATAATTTCGTCATTTGCGCCCAAAACCAGATCTGTCGCCATCCCTTCTCGAATGGTCAAATTCTCTTGATTTTCGACAATGCCTTTCATCACAGTGGCATATTCGCGCTTGTCGGTTTGCGCCCGCAGTGCCCAGACGGCCGGCCCTCTCGATGCGTTGAGAATGCGTTTTTGCAGGTAGGTGCGATCGCTCACCTTACCCATTTCACCGCCCAGGGCATCGACTTCATGCACGAGTTGCGATTTTGCCGGCCCACCGACAGCCGGATTGCAGGGTTGCCAGGCGATTTTATCAAGGTTGAGGGTGAGTAATAGGGTTCGACAGCCCGATCGCGCCGTTGCCAGTGCCGCTTCACAACCAGAGTGTCCGGCTCCGACGACAACAATATCAAAGGCATCCAAAAATTCGACGGGCGTAGTCATGGGCTTGAACGTTAGAGAATCTCACTCAATCTTAACGGTTCTAATCCACCCCAGGATGATGCGATCGTGTTGCTCAATCAAGTCTCGAAGGTAGTCTAAATCTACCCAACTGTCTACAAACTCAAGACCTGGTGGCAATTGACAACCATGATTGCGGGCACGACGATAAATATCCACAGCTGCACCTGCATTGAAATATTGGATGGCCCTGTGAGATGTTGATGACTTCCCAGGAATTCAACTTAACTGAGTGTCACGCCAGTTTTTGCAGGTAATCTTCAATTTCAGATCGTAAGAAATTGGGTAAGAGTCGATATTGATAAAGAATTTGGGGAGCGTGAGAACTTCTTTCGAGCAACTCGAAGCGCCCAGTGCACTGCATCGAACTGAGGCTAATCTTGAACGCTGCCATCGGGTAAGGTGGCTCCTGTCAAAATCGCTCCACCCAGTAGGGCACTACTGATTTCAGCATTTGCCAGGTTTGCTCCCGTGAGATTCGCTGCTCGAAAATCGGCTCGACCTAGATAAGCGTGAATCAAAATCGCCTCGATCAGGTTGGCGTTGCGAAGATTGGCCCGACTCAGGTCAGCTCGATTTAAGCGCGATCGCCACAAATTCGCCCCTTGAAAATTCGTTTTGTGCAGTTTGGCATCATTCAAAGTGACATCGCTCAAGTCTGCTCCGCTCAAATCTGCTTCGCTGAAGTCCGATCGATTCAATCGACAATTCTGTAAATTCGCGTGTCTCAAAGTTGTCCCGGTTAAGTTAGCATCTGACAAAAAAGCATCTTTGAGAATGGCTTGATTCAAATTCGCCTCACTTAAGTCAGCTTCTCTCAAACTAGCCTCACTGAGATTTGCGCCTGCTAGATTCGATCGGCTCAGGTCAGCCCCCGTCAAATTTGCTCCCCGCAGATCGGCTCCGCGCAAGTCTGCTCCCCGTAAATTGGAGCCTTTGTAGGTGCGTTTCTCTTCTCGCAAGTTGGCCCCGCGCAGGCAAGCCCCCCGCAAATCGGCTCCACTCAAATTGACGTTTCGCAAATCAGCATCTCGCAAGTTGGCATCCAATAAGTTCGCCAATCCCAGATCCGCCCCGCGCAAATCGGCTCCGTAGAGAATAGCCCCGTGCAGGTCAGCATCTCGTAAATTGGCATTGTGGAGGGTGGACTGGCTGAGATTTACACCGGATAGTTGCGTGTGTGAAAGGTTCGATCGTGTCAGGTTCGATCGATTCAGAAACGCTAAAACTAGAATGGCACCGTGCAGATCAGCCTGAGCCAAATTCGCCCCAATCAAATCGGCTCCCATCAGATTCGCTCCGCTCAGGTTTTCACCGACAAACTCCATATCACCCGATTCATAGCGCTCTAACAATTCTTGAACGTTCATGATTTTCTTTGGTAAAGGGTGAGGAGGTAAAGGGTAAGGAGTGAGGAGTGAGGGGTGAGGAGGGTGAGCAGTTCAGAGTTCTCCCTATTTAAGCCAGTTCGATTTGGGTAGACTGACTTGCTAGCAAAACTTGAGTTGCACTAGCCTGTGTGGGGTCTGTAATGTTGTCGTTCATGGCTTGCTGGACTTGCTGCTGGAGCTTGGAGTAACTCGGCTTCAGGCATTTGAGCAAAACGTGCGCCACGTCTACAAATTCGTCGGGCTGGTTCAGATGTTGAGCCGTCTCCCGAAGTTTGGTTTGCAGGTCTGCGATCGACTCACACACTGTCGTCAAGCTTCTCAATAAACCTTCTAACGTGTAGAGTTTCAGGTTTGACCAGTCTTGAGGCGAAAAAGAAAACCGGTAATAGACGATCGAGAACAACAAAATTTTTGCCCTGAGCGGATTGGCATATTTGATGATCTCTAAGCGCAGATCAAACAGATCAATCAGGTCGGCAGGGACGGGCGCGATTATGGGGAGAGGATTTACCTTGAGCAAGTCGGGGGCGGTCACTTGATCCGAAGGAGGCAACAGATCGGTTGGCAGGTTGGATTGTATTTGGTAGAGCGATCGCATCTCCAGAAGAATCGTTTCTGCAATCAGAGCATATTCCACAGGTTTGTTGAGCATTTTGACGACGGCGGCGAGTCCTGTACTTAGCTCCTCCAGGGTTGGATAGCGTTTCCAAAGTTCGTCGATCAGATCTTGTAGTTGAGCATGATGAATCTTGAGCGGATCAGTTTCCCAATAGTTACGGGCGGTACTGAGCATGAGCTTTTTGATCCGACTGAGATCGAGATTTTGTTGTAGCCGGGAGGCGATCTCTTGGATCTGAGGATGGCAAAGAGGAACGGCCGTTGTCACTTCTACAAACTCTGATTGAGCGTCATAGAGCGCTTCCATTGCTTGGCTGATCAGGTGAGCGATCGGAAAGTATTCGTCTCTTTTGTTGAGCGTCCCGACGAGCGTTTTGAGTCTGGCTTGTAGTTGCTCCAAGGTCGGGTGAAGCTGGCGCAACTCTGACACTAATTTCTCTAAGTTGATAACACTGAGGATATCGGGGTCAGTCTCCCACCAGCTTTTGCAGGCGTAAATGATCAGCTTTTTTACCCGGACTGCGCTGGCATCCTGTTCTAGCTGATCAGCGATTTTTTGGGAGCGTTGCAGGACACATTCATCTGCCATTCGTAAAACGCGCAGTAGGTTGGCATGACTAGAGTGCCCGACTAGAAAGGACTTCTCACGAAGGAGGAAAAGTCTTTTGAAGAAATCTTCTGAACCCAAGCCTGTTTCTCAAAGATGAAAAAGGTATCTCCTCTTAAGACAGACGCGAGTGGGAGGCGCGATCGCTAAGTTAGAAATACGGGACTATTTAGAGGGTGAGCGTACTTTCCACGCCCTGGTCGTATCCAATCCACAGCATTCACTCGTCCATTTAATTTCTTCAAAACGAGAGGCTTTTAGAATGAACTGGGATCTCTATCTACAACAATTTCAAGAGTTTGTCTTTTCAAAATCAGAACATCCCCCCTATGTTTTGCTATCGGTGGGCCTCTTGATTGGGGCAACGTCAGGACTGGCCTTTGTCGCCACGCTCAGGCTGGAGATTAACGCCTGGTATAAGAACCATTCCGCGCAAAAGCTGGCTCGATGGGAGCGGCTCAAACTGGCGATTCCCTTTACGGGTACGATCGCTGGACTGTGGGTTTTTTTAGGGGCAGGTTTGCAAGCGCTTGGCTTGTCTCCTCTGTTGGCGTGGCTGTTTGCTCTAGGGCTGGCTGGATTTGTCGGTCAGTTTACCTGGTCGCAGCTTGGTAGACGTATTGGTAAAGGAGCCGTTCAGTTTTACCTGGATCAAGCCTTTAAGTTTGACAATGGCTAGAACGATGCTCAGAGTACGGAAAAGTGCTGAATTGCAGGGTCTGTTCCTTGTTATTCAGCGCTTGTTTATAGCACGAGTGCGTTGCGGTGTAACGCTATTCGTCATCATCCAGTTCTTGTTTTGGGGTTGGCTCGATCGCTGGGTCGGGTGTTGGAAGTGGCTCTACGATCGGTGCCTGGGTTGTGAACTCTAACAACTCTTCAACTTGCATCTGTCGGGATTCGGGAAGCTGGAGCGGAGTTTGTACAGGTTCTGCGAGTTGACGCTGTTCTTGCTGAAGTTCTGGCAGGGCGACGAGTTCTTTTTCGACTTCTTTGATATTGATCGGCAATCGAAGCGGCTGCATTTCCTCGATCCAGCAGCTTGCCAATGGGAGTGTCGCATCCAAATCTTCTAGCGCACGGGGAATCACCATCACAGAATGCAGTTCACCAATTCGCTCGGCTTCTTGCATTCCGACATCGATCGCCATGGCCACGTTTGCGATCGTCCCTCGAATAATCGCGGTGCAGAGTCCCGACCCGATCGTTTCATAAGCGGTCAGCGTCACGTCTGCGGATTTGAGCATCGCATCGGCCGCCCCCACCATAGCCGGAAATCCACGGGTTTCGAGTAAGCCGACCGCTTGATTGCGAAAAGGATTACCATGTTTGCCCTTGGCTAGTTCTGCAAGTTTGGTGCCGATCGGTAGCACTGCTTCCAAATTTGCCAACGGACGGGGAACCACGAGGGTAGAAACTTTTTGCCCAAACTGCGCCGCTAAGTCAATGCCTTCCTGAACTGCCAGCCGCACATCCGAAATACCACCCCGCACTACAGCAGTACAAAAGCCTCCGCCCGTTTTTTCGTAACCCACCAGCGTCACATCAGAGGACTTGAGCATCATATCGGCAATGCCCACGATCGCCGGAAAGCTTTCGGTAGAAACCAGACCTAATGCGGTATCAGTAAATCTGTCTAAACGATTCATCAGCGAAGGAACGACAGGGCAATTCTTACCTTCAATCTTAACTGGTTTGTTAAGGTCTTCAGGATTTGTAGAAGTGGAATAATCCGTTCGGAAGAGCTATGTTTTGAGCGTACTTGAAACGAAAGAACGATCCCCGCGGTTGCTTCGTCGTTCCCCGAAGGGGTAATCGCCCTTCTCAGCTCCCATTCAAATGTCCATTCTCAGGAGGATTATTTAGATTTCGCTGATTGGGAAAGAGCCTGACTAAAAGATTGTTGACGTAGGTTTGACCATAAACATTCACTTCTGCGACTTTCTCAGCGTCGGGCGGTTTCTCTTCAGGCGGCGTCTCTTCAGGCAGCTTCTCTTCAACCACAGGCTCATCTGTCCAGGGATCGACCGTCACAGTCGGTTGGATGGGCGGTTCAGAAATCGGTTGTGTGTCTGTGACTTGAAGTTCAGTGTGAGGACGGCTACGATCGCCCAGCAGCGACCCCGACGGCACCAGACTGCCCGCTTCCACAGAACTATCGAGCAGCGTCGAGGCAGATCCAATACAGGCACGCGCCCCAATTTTCATTGCGCCCACCAGCAGCGCCCCCGCCCCAATGTTGGCACCTTCCTGAATCTCGATCGTTCCCCCATGCGCGTGAATCACAGAGCCAAGCCCAATACAAACCCCAGTACCAATCACAACGCGGCTACCAGGATCAGCTTGAATCAAAACGCCCGACCCGATCGCACTTCCTGCTTGAATCGTGACATCCCCACTCACAAAATAATGAGCAGTGTCGATCGAGCGTAATTGCAGCGACAAAAAATCCATCGTTCAAGAATTCTTGAGTCCCAAATCTTGAGTTCTGAATTCTGAATGGATTGCCCACGCAAAACCCAAAACTCAAAATTCACAACTATTTACTTTCCAGCCTTTTGAATCACAAGCTCAACGACGCGGCGTTTTGCCTTGGGATCGGTGCCAATCAGACGGACGTATTGACCTGCATATTCAGACAGTGCGGATTCGAGCGCGGCGATCGCCTGGGATTCAGAACCCGCTTGAATCGAAGCACCCGTTTGCCAAGCACCGCCTTTATAGCGACGCACGTCCGCATACTCCAAACCGATTCGAGCGCCTTGACGCACCAGTTGACGCACCTGATCCACCACTTCACCACTCAGCTTTTGACTGCCCGAAGCTGGAGTCGAGTAGTTATTTTTAGCGGCAGGCGGAGCATACATCGGTGGATCGAGAACCAAAGAAGTTTCAGGCGTTTTGCCGGGACGATGAATCACGGTTTCTAACACTCGCTTTTTAGCCTGCGTATCGACTCCAACCAGACGGACATAGTGACTGCTGTGTTCTGCGATAAAGGATTCTAAAGCAGCGATCGCTTCCCCTTCAGACCGAGCATGGAGCAATGGCGCACTGTTCCAGGAATTGATCTTGAACCGACGCTCATCGGCAAACTCTAGCCCGATCGCGGCTCCCTGTCCCAGCAGTTGACGAATCTGATCCGCCACGCCCCCACCTGCACTGACCGAAACGTTGCCGCGAGAAGCGGTTGCCCCATTTCCATTCGTCGCCGACTTGTGGCCGTGAGCAACAGGCTTGCCATCGGGACGCTGAACGATCGTTTCCAAGAGCCGTTTTTTGGCCTTGGGGTCGATGCCAATCAAGCGCACATATTCACCGCGATGTTCCGCCATGGCCGCTTCTAGAGCCGCAATTACACCCGATTCGTGAGTCGCTTGAATGGGGGCGGCACTCTTCCAGGAGCTTGTCTGAAACTGACGCTTGTCGGCGTGTTCGATCCCAATCCGTCCACCTTTGCTGAGAACCTGACGGACTTGAGCCACGATCGACCCATCCAGAGACCCAGACGCAGCATGGCCATTCCCGTTACTGTAGGACGAAGCGCTGTAAGAAGCAGATCCATTCGACGCAAGTTGGGCAGCTTGTTCGCCCGGTCGCTGAATAATTGTTTCTAGGACGCGCTTTTTGGCTTTGGAGTCAATACCAATCAGCCGCACATATTCACCGCTATGCTGCACCAGGCAAGCATTAAGCGCATTGATTACATCGGATTCGCGCGTCGATTGAATGGGCGCACAGGTCTTCCAAGAACTGGTTTGAAACTGCCGCTTGTCAGCGTGTTCGGTGCCAATTTTGTAGCCTTGAGACAACAGTTGACGGACGTGTTCGACGATGCTGCCATTGCCCGAACCGTTGGCACGACTGGCAGTTGAAGGAGATTGATTCATAGTAGGACTCGCCATTTCGTTTCTGATTGGGGCAATACAAGCGATATTGTCGGCACAGCGATAACCCGATCGCAGCGCATCATTGATATGAATAATGTGAGACGCAAACTTGACATCGGACTCTTGGACATTGGGCAGGCGATCGGCCTGCTGCTGACTGGTGATCACCGCGCCAGAAGGCACATACTTTCCAGGCGGAATCTCCACATCCTGCACCAGCGCGTGCATCATCACCACGCAACCGTTGCCCACTCGTGCATTAAACACGGTCGAGCGAAACCCAATAAAACAGTCGTCGCCCACATAACACGGCCCGTGAATTAGCGCCATGTGTGTCAGCGAAGACCGACTACCGACCCAGATCGAATAGGCTTCGCCATCATCTCCCGCGACTCGACCCTGCTCCAGCCCGTGCATGACGACTCCATCCTGGATATTTGTGTCGTCACCAATATAAAACGGGTGCCCTTCATCTGCCCGAATCGACGTACCCGGCGCAATCATCACATCTTCGCCCACCCGCACATCTCCGATGATGTTGGAAAACGAGTGAACGTAAGCGGTGTGATGAATTTGAGGTTCAGCGAGACTCTGTGACCAGGGGGTGGGCGGAGCCGCATAACTACGGACTGCCATAACAAAATTTCTCCTAACTGGAAAGCGCCAGATCGATCGCAGGCTTGCGGGGAGTTGACTGCGATCGCATTCTGCGCGGGTCTGAAGTTAAATCAAAAGCATGAGTTCAAACCTTTTTCGCTCCGTTTCTGAGTTGCCCTGACGGGTCGAGACGCAGCGACGTTTGAAAGGATTTCTAGTAGTGGGTTCCTTTGTTGTAGAGCGATCGCCCATCCACACTCACGGTGTCAATAATGGCAACCACCGCAGCATCAACAGGACGCTGTTCACTTCCAGGAACCTGACGGGCAGCACTCCCACGGCTCACCAAAACCCATTCGTCTACCCCTGCTCCTACGTTGTCAGCAGCCACCTCAAATTCTTGGAGCGGCTGCCCTGCCTCGTCTAAGAGTTGTAAGAGCAAAAACTTTACGCCTCTAAGACTGGGTTCTTTTTGGGTACTGACAACGGTGCCGCGAACTTTGGCAATGTGCATCAGGCGTTATGGACGGTTAAGCGGGCGAATGCCACTCACGCTCTCACGGAACGGCTCAACTGCCTCGGTGTATCGAATCGGCAGCACATATTCCAGGTTTTCGTGAGGACGAGCAATGATGTGGGTAGACAAGACTTGTCCCCCGTTCACGCGCTTGACGTTCTCAATCCCAGCAGCCACGGACGCTTGAACTTCGGACACGTCACCGCGCACAATTACTGTAACGCGACCGCTTCCGATCTTTTCGTAGCCTACCAGCGTGACGCGAGCGGCTTTCACCATTGCGTCTGCGGCTTCTACCACTGCGGGGAAGCCCAAGGTCTCAATCATGCCAACTGCAATAGCCATCGTTAATTCTCCCTTCCAATCTGTTTCTAAACATCGAACTTGATCGCGAGTCGCCTGGTCATCGGACTTTAGGCTTTAGACTTTTTGCTCACTCATGTATCTGAATGCTCTGGAGTCTAATGTTGCAGGTCTGATGTCCCTAGTCCATCCTCTAACTTCGGAATTGCTCAACCGCTTCGGTATATCGAATTGGCAAGACATATTCCAGGTTTTCATTGGGGCGAGCGATGATGTGGGTAGACAGGACTTGTCCCCCGTTTACGCGCTTGACGTTCTCAATCCCAGCGGCGATCGAGGCTTGCACCTCAGAAACGTCTCCCCGGATGATCACCGTGACGCGACCGCTACCAATCTTTTCGTAGCCTACCAGCGTGACGCGGGCGGCCTTCACCATTGCGTCTGCGGCTTCTACAACAGCCGGAAACCCCAGCGTCTCAATCATTCCCACAGCGATCGGCATTTCTAAACTCCTGATAAGTGAAACTAATTACCTAAATCCAAGAAAGTTTGTGGACGGGGCCATCCATCATTTCAAGTTTTATCAAGGCTTCCACTGTGTTCTTTATTAAGAATATGGGGTGGGTGACACACTTGACAATATAACCTTTAATGATTGTTGCAAATCTTAGGGATAATCTAAACTTATTCAAAGTCTGAAGTTCCCACCACGTACCGAAGGAAGTCTTAAATTTGTTGGAAGATTCTACAGAAGTCATCATAGACTCTTTTCAACCCACTTTATAGAGAACTTTATTGAACATAAGTCACACTTATACACATAGAGTTACGTTTCTACATGATTTGGCTTCTCGGTCGGCCGCATCGCGATCGCATTGTGTTTTGGTGGGTTTAAGCGGTAAGCTGAAGTTTAGACAAATTAAAAGACATCTTTTCTAAAGCTTCATAACCATTCGGCTCTCCAAGAACTCCTTGGGGGGTGTTTTTAGCAGATTTTTTCAGGCGAAGGACAGACTCAATGCAACAGTTCCTCATCGAAACAAGCTGGTGGGTTCCGTGTTATGGATTGCTCGGTGCGATCCTGACGTTACCGTGGTCTACAGGCGCGATTCGCAATACTGGCCCACGGCCCGCCGCTTATTTCAACCTTTTGACGACGCTGATCGCATTTTTTCACGGCACAGCCCTGTTTACGGCCACCTGGGGGCAAGAATCACAACAATTGATTCTGCATTGGTTCAAAGCGGTTGACCTGGATTTGTCTTTCACGCTAGACATTTCTTCGACCAGTGTGGGCGCGATGGAACTGATCACAGGCCTGAGTCTTTTGGCGCAACTGTTTGCCCTGGGTTACATGGAGAAAGATTGGGCGCTGGCTCGATTTTTTGCGCTGATGGGCTTTTTTGAAGCGGCGATGAGTGGTTTAGCTGTTAGCGATTCTTTGCTGCTCACGTATTGTCTGCTGGAGTTGCTGACCCTCTCGACTTATCTGCTGGTCGGATTTTGGTATGCTCAACCCCTGGTAGTCACGGCGGCGCGAGATGCTTTTTTGACGAAGCGCGTCGGTGATATTCTGCTACTGATGGGCGTTGTGGCGCTTTCCACGTTTGCTGGCAGCATGAACTTTCCTGACTTATACGATTGGGCAGAAACGGCTGAACTGTCGCCCACAGTTTCGGCTCTATTGGGGGTGGCGCTGATTGCGGGCCCGATCGGGAAATGTGCCCAATTCCCCCTGCACCTGTGGCTAGATGAAGCGATGGAAGGGCCCAACCCTGCTTCGATTCTGAGAAATTCTGTTGTCGTTGGCTGCGGGGCCTATGTGTTGATCAAGCTCCAGCCAATTCTAATTTTGTCGCCTGTGGCTTCGACCGCGCTGGTGGTGTTAGGGTCGATGACGGCGATCGGGGCTTCTCTCGTCGCGATCGCTCAGATTGACATGAAGCGGGCCCTTTCCCATTCCACGAGCGCCTACCTGGGATTGGTTTTTGTCGCGGTGGGCATGAATTGGTCAGGATTTGCACTGTTGTTGTTGTTTGCTCACGCGATCGCGAAAGCATTGCTGTTTATGAGTACTGGATCGGTCATTGCTACAACAAGCTGTCAGGATATTACTGAATTGGGCGGCTTGTGGTCAAAGATGCCAGCCACTACATCAGCGTTTGTCGTGGGTTCGGCGGGCTTGATTGGGCTACTTCCCCTCGGCGGATTTTGGGCCTTAGAGCGCGGACTGGATGACTTTTGGTATGACCAGCCCTGGCTTGTGATCGTCGTTTTGGCAACCAACGCTTTGAGCGCTTTAAATTTAACTCGCGTCTTTCGTCTGGTGTTTCTGGGCAACTCGAAGCCTAAAACTCGTCGTGCGCCTGAAGTGCCCTGGACGATGGCGGTGCCGCTGGTGACGCTGACCGTCTTTACGTTGACGATTCCCTTAATTTTGCAAAAGCTGGCGGTGTTACCCAACTGGCGCTATTTGAATGGGCCCGCTTCGATAATGCTGGTTGGCTCAGGGTTAGCTGGTCTGATCTTGGGAGCCACTATCACGCTGAACTATAACTGGTCGAGACCGATTCAAGCACCTTTGCGATTTGCACAGGATTTGCTGGCGTATGATTTTTACGTCGATCGCCTCTATCGCGTCACCGTCGTTTTTGTCGTCAGCACCATTTCACAATTTAGTGCATGGTTCGATCGCTACATTGTCGATGGCGTTGTCAATCTGGTTGGACTAGCTTCTATTTTTAGTGGTGAAAGTTTGAAATATAGCGTTTCAGGTCAATCTCAAGCGTATATGTTGACCATTCTCATTGGCGTTGGTGTGCTGGGTATTGTCCTCACTTGGTCAATGTGGGAATCTCTTTTGAGCTTGATGTTTTAGCCAAAAGCATTTGACACTTAACTCTCAAACCTCAACCCTCAAAACTTTGAATTATGCTCAGTGCTTTAGTTTGGATTCCAGTTGTCGGAGCGCTCCTGATTGGGGTTTTGCCAGGAACGATCGCCCCCTGTCGGATTCGGCAAATTGCGTTAGCTTTTAGTGCGATCGTGTTTACCTGGACGATTGTAATTGCCAGTCAGTTTGATGCGATTAGCATTGGCTTTCAGTTTCAAGAAGACATTCCCTGGCTCGATTCGCTGGGCTTGACTTATCGGCTGGGACTGGATGGATTGTCTCTACCGTTGCTGGTTTTGGGAAACTTTTTGACGATCGTTGCCATTTACTGTAGCGATGTTGAAATTGAACGTCCTCGATTCTATTACTCATTGGTGCTGCTGCTCAACACGGGAATCGCTGGCGCATTTTTGGCACAGAACTTACTGCTGTTTTTCCTATTCTACGAAATCGAACTGATTCCCCTTTACTTGCTGATTGGCATTTGGGGCGGAGCGAGACGCGGCTATGCAGCAACCAAGTTTTTGATTTACACCGCCGTTTCAGGAATTTTGATTTTAGCAGCATTTTTAGGATTAACCTGGCTGGGTGGCTCCCATTCCTTTGAGTATAATCCGGCGCTTTCTCAGGGATTGCCATTAGCGACTCAGTTTGTATTGCTGGGTGCGATTCTCATCGGTTTTGGAATTAAGATTCCGCTATTCCCTTTACATACCTGGTTGCCTGACGCTCACGTTGAAGCCTCTACGCCCATTTCTGTGTTGTTGGCGGGTGTATTACTGAAACTAGGAACCTATGGACTGATTCGATTTGGGCTGGGTCTATTTCCTGAAGCCTGGGCGATTTTGGCTCCCTGGTTAGCGACCTGGGCCGTAGTCAGCGTCTTGTTTGGGGCGTTTACGGCGATCGCTCAAACCGACATGAAAAAAATGGTAGCATATAGCTCGATCGGGCACATGGGCTTCATTCTACTAGCGGCGGCGGCAGCGACTCCTCTCAGCTTGTTGGCAACGGTTTTTCAGATGGTCAGTCATGGTTTAATCTCAGCCATGCTGTTTGTGTTAGTGGGTGTGGTTTATAAAAAAACAGGCACTCGCGACATTACCGTTCTCAAAGGCTTGCTCAATCCAGAACGCGGTTTACCGATTATTGGCAGTCTGATGGTGGTTGGCGTGATGGCCAGCGCAGGCATTCCCGGCATGATTGGCTTTATTTCAGAATTTTTAGTGTTTCGCGGCAGCTTCCCTATTTTCCCAGTTCAAACGCTGCTCTCAATGGTGGGCACTGGCTTGACGGCGGTTTATTTCTTATTGCTAGTCAACCGCACCTTTTTCGGTCGGCTTCCAGAGCAGTTTTCCAACCTTCCCAAAGTGCCCTGGTCAGAACGCTTGCCAGGTTTCGTCCTCGCTGCATTAATTGTCGTTTTAGGACTACAACCCAACTGGCTAGTCCGCTGGACAGAAACCACGACGACCGCCCTGTTGACCGACTATCCAACGATCGCCACCAAACCCTTCAAAAACATCGTCACCCCGTCTCCAACTATCCAAACGATCGCCACCGAAAACCCAATCACCCCCAACAATTAGTCCTTCATCCCTCATCCCTCATCCCTCATCCCTCCCTCTATGGTCAGCACCACCCGCAAGCCCTCAAACCACCCCCTAACTGAGATCATCGATCGCCTGGAATCTGGGGGCGCACTTCTGCCTGATTCGCCGGACAATGTGATCGAAGTCGTGGGCGTTCTCAAAAGCTATGCTGTTGTCTTAGATGCTTACTGGCGCAATCTCACTTACATTTCACAAGATCAGTTTTTAGTGTTGTTTCCGTTTTTCAAATACTTTAACGGCGACGTTTCGTTTAATAAACTACTCAAGCACTGGTGGCACGATCGCATCAACTACGAATTCGCTGAGTACTGCATGAAAGCGATGATGTGGCACGGCGGCGGCGGGTTAGATAAATACCTCGATTCTCCCCAATTTGAAGAACTGGTGCAGCAGGCCACTCAAGCCAAACTCAAGAGTAATCTGCCAATTAGAGGGTTGGCTAAAGCGTTTCCAGAATTCATCCCCGAACAGATCAGGCAGCTTTGCTATTACAGTGCGCTGGGTCAGTTTTGGAACATTATGAGCAAGATGTTTTTTGAACTGTCCGATCGCTACGATGCAGGCGAAATTCGAGCTATTCCCGATGTGGTTGCCCATGTCAAAGATGGATTAGTCAATGCGGCAAGTGTGCCCATTACCTATGCGGTGAAAATTGGTGACAGCACTTACGAGATTATTCCCAAGTCTGCCAATCTGACGTTTTTAATGGATGCGGCCGTGCCGTATGTCGAAGCCGTTTTCTTGAAGTCATTTCCCTTTATGGGCACCGTTTCTTACAACGCGCAAGCTCAACAGATTTCACCCGACACCGATCGCTTTAATTACGGCGTTCTCTATGCTGATCCGTTGCCGACTGGGGGCGCTGGCATTCCTCCGACGCTGCTGATGCAGGATTTGCGTCACTATCTGCCTGATTATTTGCGAGACTTTTATCAGGTTCGTGAGCGGGGTGAAACTGATTTGCGCGTGAGAATTTGCATCAGCTTTCAGAAATCCATGTTTTGTGTCACAACGGCTGCAATTTTAGGCTTAATGCCCTTTGCGATCGACACCTCAGATCTTCAAGAACAACAAGCAAACCGCAAATATCTCGAAGGCTGGATGAATCGCTTAATGGATTCTCGCTTGCCCAATGTCCAAGTTTGCGAAATGTAGTTTGAGATGACCTGCGATTTGACGAACTGCTGCGATCGGAAGGTCAACATCTTCAGCAACACGCTCGATCGTGTCCCCTCGTTTGAGCAAACGATCGGCTGTTTTTAACTTGGGTGAAATTTTCACAAAGTTTCTAACGAGTCCGATCGCTGCCGACTGGAGGTCTGACATTTTCCTGCCCAAGACTCAATTTCGTTGCCAACAACAATGACTACTGTTGTGCTGCTTTCTGGACGGTTGCGAGATCCACATCAAGGCGCTGTGCGATTTGCTCTACACTCATTCCAGCTTCCATTAGTAAAGGAACTGTCACTCGCAACATTTCAGCTTTTCCTTCGGCTTTGGCTTCTTGATAGACTCTAGTTTCTTGTAAGCTTTGTCCTAACATCGACTCGACCTCCTCTCGACTCAGGTTGGAGAATTTGTAGATTGCGATCGTGCTGATCACTTCGATTATCTCGTCTTTTTCAATCAATGGAATAGATGCTTGCCCAACTCGTGCAATGAGTTGCTTTGCTTGTTGAATCATTTCGGCATCAGACGCAATGGGAAGCTGAAGCAGGCTTAAGCCGAGGGACTGCTGGTTGAGGGTGTCTAATTCTTCGAGATAGATTCGATAGACTTGACTGCTGTTGAGTAACGCACGATGAAGCGTGAGATTGGATGGTTCAATAGTGCGAGACGGAAAAATCAAGATGCCATACCAATCGTCGTAGCGTGTTTGATTGCGATAGAGGTAGGTCAAGGATTCGGTGAAGAAGCGATGGTAGAGGGATTCGTCTTTCTGAAACTGCACCTCGGCAAAAATGATGGTTCTGGGCGTTGCGCCTTCGACTGGGAGAAATACGCCATCAATGCGAAAGGAGGTTTCTTTGACCTCTACGGAGTCGAAGCGGTAGTTCTGAGGGTGCAGAGATTGCAGATCAGCCAGTTCAAATAGAAGTTCGGGGAAGCGTTTGAAGATCTGATAGTAAATGGTGTCTCGTTTCACGGTTGAAGTCGAAGCGATCGCACAGAAGCAATTCAGATTGTAGACCGCAACGATCGCTTTGCAGACCAACAAACCTGATCGCAAACTCTTCAGAAAGGATCGCGTTCCCAGGTTAGCGTAATGCCTAATTTGCCAAATGCTTCTTCGATCGTAGCTTTGGTTTGTTTGCTGTATCCACCAAATAAATGAACTCTGGGTTTGCGATCGGGGAAATAGGTTTGATAGACCAGTACTTTTGTCGCGTCTTTCCAGTTATGGACGTGTTTGATTTCAATGACTTCTTGATCGGTGAGGAGGTCGATCGCGCCAGCAGGGGTTTCGACTTCGCGTTCTCCGCCTTCACGTTCTTGCATGATGACTTGAATCATGGCTTCACTTTCAGGTTTGGTTGCGCTTTCCATCGTTTCTCCTTGTCGTCGTAGCTGGCTAATACAGGTTTCACAGATCTGAAAGGGCTTGTCTTCCCACTTTTTCCAATCAAATAGTTTGGGACTCAGAGAGCGGCGACAGCGTTGGCAATAAGTTCTAGCCATGATGCTGTTGTGCAATGGTCTGAAAGAGCCTTGAGCAGGTCTGTATTTTAGCAAGAAGTGAGATTGAGTGCGATCGCGTTTCACGCTCAAAAAAGAAGCCCGATCGTTCTGACCGAGCTTTTTAGAAATCCGATCGCACTTGATCGGAAACATTGTGAACTCCGTAAAGAATGAGACACCTTTCATGTTTCCAACTAATCCGATCGCACTTGATCGGAAACCTGAACATAAGTTTATGGGTGTAACAGGTGATTACAGTTTCCAACTAATCCGATCGCACTTGATCGGAAACTGGTGGAACTGCTACTGGAAACGGTGGAACTGGGTTTCCAACTAATCCGATCGCACTTGATCGGAAACGACATTGCTCATCAAGGCCTTTTGGCACGCACTGACAGGTTTCCAACTAATCCGATCGCACTTGATCGGAAACGCCTAAGAATGTTGGCTTCAAAGATCATCCTAGTTTCCAACTAATCCGATCGCACTTGATCGGAAACACGATTCCTTGCCCAACTGATATCAAGTCAGGAATGTTTCCAACTAATCCGATCGCACTTGATCGGAAACGTTCAGCAGTGGAACGTCAAAACTTGTTGAAGAGTTTCCAACTAATCCGATCGCACTTGATCGGAAACCTCCAGAAAATCGAGATTCCCTAAGTACACTTCTCGTTTCCAACTAATCCGATCGCACTTGATCGGAAACTCGTTTGCGAACTGTGGAATGGGGGTTACAAGTTTCCAACTAATCCGATCGCACTTGATCGGAAACAACAAGACCATAGTCTTCTCAATGAGACAAGGAAGTTTCCAACTAATCCGATCGCACTTGATCGGAAACAATGCTACCCAATTGGAACGCAGGCTCAATTGGGATGGTTTCCAACTAATCCGATCGCACTTGATCGGAAACATTCTTCGGTTGGAACAAATAGAAAGAGAATTACCAAAGTTTCCAACTAATCCGATCGCACTTGATCGGAAACCAGTGCGAAGGCGAGCGTAACGTACACAGCTATGTTTCCAACTAATCCGATCGCACTTGATCGGAAACGATCGCATTGCTACGCTCAAAAGTTGGATTGAAGAATTGTTTCCAACTAATCCGATCGCACTTGATCGGAAACCCCGCCTTTGTAGGAGCCTTACCCAGAGCGCGTTTCAAGCCCCAAAATTGTGGGGGTCATTTTCAGAGTCAATAAGCAAAGGATTATTGAGAAAAAGTCTCCACTCTGAGCCGTGAAACCTATGCTGGATGAGCGATTTGCGGGGGTCAACGCAAGAATCAGCCTTTCGGCGATCGCCTGACCCTCACAATTTTAGTCCTACTCTAGGGTTATCCGCCAGTCTTCTAAGTACTTCTAACGAAAAAACACCGCAATTTTACGGAGTCTTCCGGGAATCAACGCTAACAGAGGTGAATTAGGAATAGGCTTCGCCCTGCAAAAATGTTTCAGCATTCATGTCCAACCCCTCAGACGCTTCTTATACGGCGATTACCTTCGCCCCCATTCAAGGCTTCATCGAAAACTCTCGCAAACTCCGTGACCTCTACGGAAGCTCCTACCTGCTTTCTTTTCTCTCCTGGTCAGTCTGCCACGCTGCCGAAAGTCGAAGATTCACGATCGTCTCTCCTGCACTAACTAATGTTGCTCAAGGGCTACCCAACGTCATCATTATCGAAGGGAAGTTTGATGCAGCCGTCGCCCAAGATGCCTTCAATCAAGCCTGGAGATGTGTTGTTGAAACTTGTCGTGAGTGGATTCAAGAAGAACTCAAATTTGATCACAACGGTAAGAAATGGCACTATCACTGGGATCGAGATTGGAGCCTCTGGGCAAATTATGCCTGGGAGTTTTTTTGTGTGCATGGAGAACCTCGTGAAACTATTACTGAAGTCAAAAACAGGCTAAGTGAAACCAAGCGATCGCGCCAGTGGACGGGCATCAATTGGACGGGAGAAAGCTCTACACTGTCTGGGAGTGATGCGATCGCCTATCCCGAACTTGGACGCATTGCCGATCCTCGCTGCTACAACTATCAAGAGCAAAAAACCAAAGTCGAATGGTTCTATCAACAACTCAGTCAAAAGTTGGGTGAAGCGTTCATTGATCCGAGAGAAGAACTGAGTATTCCAGAGTTAGTCAAGCGGATGATTACTCATGGAGAAGTCGCTCAAAAAGTGGGCGATCGTCTTCGCGAATTGTTAGGTGAAGCAAAGCCAAAAAAGCCAGATGAATTGGATAAGCTCATTCAAGAAATCAAGGAACATCTCAGACCTGGTTCGTTTAAAGAACTGAATCGACTTAAACGAAAACGAGATCCTAATGAGCCAGAATACTGGACAGGCTGGTTTCAGGGCGATGGGGACGGTGCGGGAAGTTATCTGAAAGACAAATCACCCCAGGAAATTCATGAATTCAGTTTAGCGATGCGTAAATGGGGAGAATGGTTTAAATCAAATCCGCGCAACGGTAAAAAAAGACTTCTTGCAGGCGAAGATAGTCGAATTGTTTACGCTGGAGGAGATGACTTTTTAGGTGTGTTGTTCAATGCAGACAAGCAAATCGAAACAACAGAATGCTTAGAGTTTTTTACACACTTCAAGACACAGGTTTGGAATCAACGAAGTCGTAAGCCTATTAATGTCAGCGTGGGGTTTGTGTGGGCAGGAGCGAAAGTACCTCAGCGAGAAGTTTTGCAACACTGCCGCGAAGCTGAAAAAGTTGCGAAACGGAAAGGGCGCGATCGTATCAATTTTCGCATCTTATTCAACAGTGGCACTTATCTAGAATGGGTCTGTCCGTGGTGGATCTTGGAAGACGGATTATTGGAAAAGTATCGCGATCGTGAAGGCAAACAGAAATGGGTTCATCTCTACAACGATGTCGCTGTGCTCGAATCTCGACACGCTTTTGGTAATGGGAATGACATCGATATAGAAGTCACTAAATCACTGTTTCAGGCATACTTCGGTGAAGAGAACGACTTACTCAGCGAGACAAACTGGTGGAATTGCTACGATAAACGCGATCGTCCAATCTTTGCAGGGATTTTGGGCGACAAGAAACACTGTCCTCCTGACGAAGTTAACCCAGCGCTCAACGATTGGGTGATTAACTTAGCCAAAGTTGGGTTTCATTTGCATCGAGATTGGAGTTAGCTGATGTTCAACTATTTGATTCAAATTGAGCCGTTGGGATTGCTCTACGGGAGCGCCGGACGGTTTCTGTCACCCGAAAACTTAGTGGGTCGATCGGGGAGCCATTTTCCGCCCAGTGCTGCGGTTGTATCGGGATTGTTTGCTGCTGCCTATGATGGCAATACTGCAATTCAGGACTTACAACTTGCGGGGCCGTTTTGGGCAAAGAGTGACGAGCCGCAAAACTTCTGCGTGCCCATGCCGCTCAACTTTCACACTCACACGCCTCCGCATCAGCCCCAAAAACCGCTTCAGCCAGGACACATCACGGCTCAACTGACGTGGGATGGCGAGCAATGGCAGAGTACCGACAAAGAACCGGGTGGCAAAGCTCAGAGCGGGGGATGGGTGGCGATCGACCATTGGCAAACCCTGGCAACACCCACGACTGGAGACGATATCTCGCACCTCAAGGACATTCCCGTTTATGCTGACCCGTGGAAATTTATGCCCCATTTGCATCCTAGGCTGCGAGAGAATGAGCGCCGCGTGGTCGATTCAGAAGACGGTCAGGGGAGTTTGTTTCTCGAAAACTCAGTGCAGATGCACCCCGAAACCTGTTTGATCTATCTCTCGAATCTGGCGATCGAGCCGGGATGGTATCGCTTTGGCGGAGAGGGGCACATGGTCGAGGTCACCTGTCACGACTTGAGCCAATCGACTCATGACTTATTTAAGCAAGCTGTGGGACGACGCTTTGCGCTGATCACGCCTGCGATTTGGGGATCGAATCGATTGTCTTATCGAGAACCAATTCCTCAAAATCATCAGCGATCGCTGGGGCAGTCCGACGAGAATACTACTGTGTGGTCGGTGAAAACGATGCTGACCGATCGACCAACTCCCTTTCGATATCGGTTGGGCAATCGCATTGATGAAGACAAAAATGATATCCACGGACAGCATCAGCCAAAATTGCTCTCACGTGGACGCTATGCGGTCTCTGCTGGAACGGTGTACGTGCTGGAGGAACCGTTAGAATCCTGGCAGAAATGGTCGATCGAATGGTTTCCAAAAGAGGGGCCATCACTCAAGCGGTGGGGCTGTGGGTTGGCGTTACCGTTGGAGCGATCGAATTAGAAAAATAATCTTCAACGCTGAGAAGAGTGCATAATTTACACAAAAGGAACCGCTGAATGTACACCAAACGTTATGGCATTTTGGAAACGCTGGCTCCCTTACATATCGGGGCGAGTGCGGGAGAAGAGACGGGCAATCTCAACCTGATTTTTCGGGATCAGTTTACGCAGACGGGCATTATTCCAGGGAGTTCGATTCGCGGTCGGTTTCGGGCAGATATGCGTGGGAAATCTGCTAAAGAAAAAGTAGATTATTGGTATGGGAGAGATGCTCTATCTGGTAAGTCAAGCGAAAGTCAGTCAGACTCAAATGGGACGACAGAAGGAATTGTTAAATTTGAGTACGCATCTATTCTGTGGTTGCCAGTCTATTGCCCAAATCAGCCAGTTGTGCGAGTTTCCTGCCCACGATTGCTAAAGCGTTATGGCAAGCTGACGGGAAAACCAGCGCGTGACTTTCAGCCTTACAGTTACTACGGGAAGAAGTCGAGTTCCAGGTTGTTTTTTAATTTGGGCTTTCTACCACTGGGAACGGAAGACAAAACTCTTAAGAATTACATGCCTACTGAGGTTTCTGATGCAGGCTCGTATCTCCTTGTGGTGGTGGATGATACGGAAATGGCGATGATTCACGATATGGCGTTGTATCGTCAGAGTCGCGTGTCTTTGGAAGACGATCAGAAAAAAGCCAGCAATAAAGCATTTTTTAATGTAGAAGCATTACCAGAGGGAACCGTGATGGTGTTTCCGATCGCGCTACGCAAAATGTTTGAGGGTCAAGTCGTGGAGTGGGAGAAATTTCTGGAAGACGCTGAGATGGAGCAGGGTCAGGAACTCTATTTTGGTGGGTTGGAATCGGTGGGATTTGGGCGATCGCAAGTTACGTTGAAATCGGTCGAAGACAAAACAACACAGGAGCGCAAGTCATGACGCAAGTAGAACAATCCCAAACTCCGCAAGGTTGGCAGCCTTACAAATTAGACCAGCATGCACAATCGCTAGTGTTGCAAAATCGCGACAAAAAAGATGTGTTGAATGAATCGCACAAGATGCGAATGACTGTAGCCTATGGCTTAGAACGTTTTTGGGGTGAGCATTTGCGGCTTCAAGGTAAGGAACAACCGAAGGCAGATTATTGGAAGTCTGTTTGGGCGACACTGGGCAAAATCTTGGAACCCGCAGGCATTGATCTTCCAGGTCGGGCGATGAAGTCAAGCAAAACTGAAGAGATCGAAGCGGTTGCCAAGCAGCTTTGGGAATTGGGACTGGAGGAGCAGCGAGTCGCATTAATGGTGTTAACGCAGTTGTGTGATTCGTTAGTGTGGTGGACTCAACGCTACAAGATCAAGAAGCCTGGGAATTAAGCGATCGAGGGATGACCGGAGTTTGAAATGGAGGAACGGACATGATTCGAGGGCTGAAGCAAGTAGCTCAACAGTTAGGGTTTGAGGTTGAGCAGAATTCCCAAAAGAATCTGGCGCGATCTCAGACTAGCGCTCAAGAAGTACCGATGATGTATCGCGCTCAAGTTGAAGGACGATGCAGCTTACAGTTTGCGGGTAACAATCAGGATTTGAGCCGATGGGAGGAGGAATGGGTTGATCCAATTAATCTGAAAAGTTGGCAACCTCGCTATCAGCATTCGCAACCCCAACTGGGTGAAGTGGGAAAGGTGTATCGATTTCAAGTTGATTTTCCATTTCGTCTGTTTAGCAATTGTGGGCAGGATAGTATTCATCGTCCGGTAATGGGTAAAAACGGGATTCCCTTTCTGCCGGGAAGTAGTGTGAAAGGGCTGTTTCGGCGGGCTTGTCTGCGGAGCGATCGACAGAACAATCGGAGTCCTGCGGAAAGCAAAGTGAGACTGTATTGTGGTGATGCTGATCAGCCTGGAAGTCTTCGATTTCATGGGGCGTATCCGAGCGGAAACTGGGCAAATCGCATGGTGGATGTGGTGCATCCTCAACAGGAACGGCAGGTTCAAGGAACGGGTAGCGCAACGGCTTTAGCGTTGATTAGTTTCTATCAGCCAGAGATGGTTTTTGAGTTTAGTAGTCAGAAGTCGGACGTTGATTGGAAGGAGGTGAAGTGGCTGCTTTTGGCTGCGCTGCAATTAGGGGTGGGCGGTAAGACGAGTACTGGGTATGGATTGGGTGGAAATTTTCCGGGTATGCCGCCGATTACTCCAAGCTGTTTTATGAGTGTGGAGTTGAAGGCTGTAGGGGTGAGTTCGTTGTTGAGAACGGATGTACCTGAGTTTCGCCCCAATTTGTTTAAGGCTTCGTTGAGAGGGCATGTGCGGCGATTGTTGGCGGGGGTTTGTGGCACTAAAGAGGTTGTTCAGAAGGAGGCGGATCGGCTCTTTGGGCATACGGGTCAGCCGGGAGTGGTGCAGTTGTTGTGGCAATCTCGTCAGGAGAGTTATGACACTCAAGGGAAGAACCCAACTTATGCGACTGAGGGCTTTTTGCATCTTGATGTTCCGTCTGGGGATCGGGAGTTTTTGCAGCAGGTGCTGAGGTTTGGGTTTGTGATGGGTGGGTTTGGGAAGTCGTGGCGGCGGGTGTGGCACGATCGCTTTTTTCCTGATTATCGGAAGTTTGCGATCGGGTGTCATTGGGAGTCGCCAGACATTGAGGGCATCCGATCGTCTCAGGCTTTAACGAGCTTTCTGGATGAGTTGTATCGGTTGTGTCGAGGTAAGTTTGGTTCTAAATCTGCGCTCAGTTGGAAGGAGTCCTGGAATCCTGAACGAGTGGCGGTGTTTAGCAAGGTTGTGAGTGAGTCGGTGGCGATTCGTTTGTTTCATGATGAGGTGTTTAAGACAACGCCTGCGATCGGGGGGAAGATACCAGGGGATAAACGTCCAACTTCTGTCAGTTCGGTATGGCATCGAATGCTGCCGATCGAGGGTGATCGATTTTTGGAGGTTGTTACTGTGTTTCATGGCGATCGCGATGCTTGGAAACGCGAAGGGGAAGATCAACTTCAGCCATTTATCCAAGCGTTGCAGGAGCGGGGGCTGGTTTTGACGTGGGGAAATCTTCCAAAGTTGAAGCACGTTTTGGGGGGAGGAGTAGGGCGGTTTGGCAAAGGTTGACCGTCGGCTGAAACCCGCATTCTATCCTAGAGGTTTGTCATCTGCTTGTAGCAGGGGTTTCGAGGATTTGAGGTCAAATCATTCTCAACAAAGGAGGACTTATTGACCCCAAAAAAACGGTTTGCCAAAATTGGCTCTACAATACTGACAGGGCGAGGTTTCTAGAAGCCAGACCTGTACCGATCCTTTGCGATCGGATTAGTTGGAAACCTTTGAGTGTTGCTTGAGTTTGCGCCGTGTTCAAAACCCTGTACCGATCCTTTGCGATCGGATTAGTTGGAAACACCTGTGGAAATGAGTAGAAAAACAACAGCGTCCCCCTGTACCGATCCTTTGCGATCGGATTAGTTGGAAACCCAGTTGAGTTTTCCGGTTAGCGCCTTGATTTCCTCCTGTACCGATCCTTTGCGATCGGATTAGTTGGAAACCACCTGCCATCCCACAGACCGTTTGCCCGATCGTATTCTTCGCCCCTGTACCGATCCTTTGCGATCGGATTAGTTGGAAACGCATTCTCCATGCCGCGAACTTAGGAACAACAGCATCCCTGTACCGATCCTTTGCGATCGGATTAGTTGGAAACATCTGCACGGGCTTTAGTGAGGCAGATTCCGTTTGCACCTGTACCGATCCTTTGCGATCGGATTAGTTGGAAACTCCTAAGTCTCAAGTGACCGTTGATTATAATCCCAACCTGTACCGATCCTTTGCGATCGGATTAGTTGGAAACAATTCGTATTTGCTTTGGCACGTAACGATCTCCGCGCCTGTACCGATCCTTTGCGATCGGATTAGTTGGAAACTACTAGCTGATATGATCTGTGAACCAATTCTTAAACCTGTACCGATCCTTTGCGATCGGATTAGTTGGAAACACACCCGTTTGCTCACAGCAGGCAAGATCCACCTGCCTGTACCGATCCTTTGCGATCGGATTAGTTGGAAACTTGCATACTTTGGATTCCAAGCGAATATTCCATCCGTTGCACCGATCCTTTGCGATCGGATTAGTTGGAAACGAACCGTCTGAGATTTTATTGTTGACGTACTTTTGTTGCACCGATCCTTTGCGATCGGATTAGTTGGAAACGGTATCCACGCCGAGCTATCATCTTCAATCCATCTTGTTGCACCGATCCTTTGCGATCGGATTAGTTGGAAACCTTAAACTGTTTCCCATAAAGCGTCTCATCTAGTTCGTTGCACCGATCCTTTGCGATCGGATTAGTTGGAAACAAGTGCTGACGATCGGTTGCCATGAATTAGAACTCGTTGCACCGATCCTTTGCGATCGGATTAGTTGGAAACGTTGTCAGCGTATATCCATTGTTTCCGTTCGCTGGTTGCACCGATCCTTTGCGATCGGATTAGTTGGAAACTCCATCTTGGCGATTGTGGTCTTTGCGTGATGGATAGTTGCACCGATCCTTTGCGATCGGATTAGTTGGAAACTTCTCGCGCTGTGTTTGTCGTTCAAGTTTGTCGATTGTTGCACCGATCCTTTGCGATCGGATTAGTTGGAAACTTGGGACTGGACTGCGGTTTAGCCCGTTGGGAAATTGTTGCACCGATCCTTTGCGATCGGATTAGTTGGAAACACATCAAACCACTTTTGAATTTTCAAATAATTCTCGTTGCACCGATCCTTTGCGATCGGATTAGTTGGAAACTGTCAAGAAGCTCGACAACGTATCTTTGCATCGAAGTTGCACCGATCCTTTGCGATCGGATTAGTTGGAAACCCTTGCGATCGCCCGCAGTTTCATCAATCTTCAAGTGTTGCACCGATCCTTTGCGATCGGATTAGTTGGAAACAACATAAGGAGCGATCGCTGCCAAAATGTCTTTATGGTTGCACCGATCCTTTGCGATCGGATTAGTTGGAAACGGTAAGATTTGGCTCCCGATCGCGGCAATCAAGTTGTTGTACCGATCCTTTGCGATCGGATTAGTTGGAAACTTGAAGTCGGCGGTTCGAGGTTCTTCTAACACGCCCTTGTACCGATCCTTTGCGATCGGATTAGTTGGAAACTCTTCAGCACCCAGTGAGGCGAGGTAGCCCACGAAAGTTGTACCGATCCTTTGCGATCGCATTTGTCAGAGATTAAAAAAGATGGATGCGATCGCTTTTTACTGCAAGAATCTTCTGTGGATGATTGAGCAGATTTCTGAATGAGCGATCGTGCAACGCAGTAATATAAATGTCTTTGTACCTCACGCTCACTCATGAAGCCGAAAGTCTACATCGAAACGTCCATTCCCAGCTTTTACTATGAGGTCAGAACTCAGCCTGATATGGTAGCACGGCGCGATTGGACGCGGGACTGGTGGAACAACATCAGCGATAATTATCTCCTCGTCACCAGTCTGGCAGTGTTAGATGAACTTAACCGAGGCGACTTTCCGGGAAAAACTGAAGCGATCGAGCTTCTCAGCAACTTAACCATTGTTCCGATTGAACCCGCGATCGTGGAAATTGTTGAAACCTACATCCGGCAACAACTCATGCCAGTCGATCCAGTCGGCGATGCCCTACATCTTGCTCTAGCTTCATATCACAAGTGCGACTTTCTATTAACCTGGAATTGTCGCCACTTGGCAAACGCGAATAAATTTGGTCACATTAGACGAGTCAACGCTATGCTTGGCTTATATGTTCCAACACTGGTCACGCCATTAGAGCTAATCGGAGCGCAAAATGATGAAGGATGAAGCTATTACCCAAATCCGCAGAGTCCGCCACACGATTTCTCAGGAGCATGGGCATGACCCGCAAAAGCTAGTGAATTACTATATCGAGCTACAAAAGCAATATCCTGATTTCAAATCCTTCAAAGAGCAGTCCATAAAGACAGTTCAAAGCTCGATATGAATTAAATTAGAAGATCACAATCAGATTACGAACCAGAAGACCTTACCGATTGCTTGCGATCGGATTAGTTGGAAACTCAATAAGAAAGTCGGGACAACCGAAGTTGAGTCCCCCTTACCGATCGTTTGCGATCGAATATATCAAAGGCTCGATCGCGTCGATCGGGCTTCTTTTTTAGGGATACGATCGCATCTCTCAGTTTCAGGCGTGCGATCGGGCTTCTTGCTAGAATTCTAGACAAGCAGTTGCCGGGAAAATGCTTTATGACTTACAAAGAAATTCTGCTGCAAGAGCTAGAAACTGCATCTGACGAAGTTTTAGCAGAAGCGATCGACTTCATTCGCTTTTTGAAAACAAAGTCAGTCTTGCACTCAGCCACAAATACCAAATCCGCAGAGAATCCCAATGCAGAGCCACCCGACGACCCTAGAGCGACGTTTAGCACATTTCTGGCTGACCTAAAACCGCTTCCTCTCCGTCGGACTAAACCCCTACGACAAGAGACACAGGGCAAAGACCTGCTTAAATTTGTGGACACATGGCAGGGAAATGATCTCGAAGACTGTCTCCAATTTGTGCAGGAAACTCGCTCCCAGTCAGAATTTTGACCCTCATCATGTACTTACTAGATACAAATCACTGTAGTTACATCATCAATCATCATCCTCGTGTCATCGCGGAATTACGATCGCGATCAGAAACAAGCTTTGGAATTAACATCATCACTTACGGCGAACTTCTCTACATGGTTGAGAAATCCACACAGAAAGTTGAAAACCACAAAGCTATTCAATCATTTCTCGACGCGATCGGTCTCTATCAACTTGATGAAGAAACCGCAATGATTTACAGTCGCCTAAAAATTGCAGTGTTCAACCAATTTGCACCTAAAGACCAGACAAAGCGTCGCAAAACCAGCATTCAAAATCTCGGCTTCGACGATCACGACCTTTGGATTGCTGCCACCGCTTTGCAGCACAAACTTATTCTTGTTTCGGCTGACAGCGACTTCACTCGAATCCAGCAGGTTTGTCCCCTCACCACTGAGTCCTGGAGTTAAATCCTTTACTTTTCGGTGATTCCACGCCATTAGAGCTAATTGGAGCGCAAAATGATGAAGCATGAAGCTACTACCCAAATCCGCAGAATCCGCCACACGATTTCTAAGGAGCATGGGCATGACCCGTGACGATCGAAATCAGTTTGGTTACGGATCAAATCTTCCCAAAATCTGCTGCCAGTCGAGGCACAAAACGCACCCATCCCCCGCAATCTACTCGCCCTTCATCAACTCCCGAAATCTTGCATCTCCCCAAATTGGATAAAAACTGGCATCCGTGCTGACCATCGCCCGACCCAGACGCGGAGACAACCAAAACGTTTGCTGTAGGCTTTCTAACACCAAATCCACATTTCCCAGAAGGGCATAACAGCAGGCACGCCCATACCAAGCACCAGAACTACGATCGTTAAACTTCAAAGCATTGTCAAAGCTGACGATCGCCTCCTCATAGCGCTTCAGCTTGCTCAAAATCACGCCCCGGTAGTTCCACACATAATCGCTGTGAGGTTTGATCTTGAGAGCAATTTCCAAATCAAGCAGCGCTGCCTCAAGATCATCGAGAGAAGCCAGCGCGATCGCTCGGTTGTACCAGGCTTTGTAACTATCTGGTTTGAGCGTCAAGACCTGATCAAAGCTGACGATCGCCTCCTCGTAGCGGCAGAGGGTCATCAAAGTTTTGCCGTGATTTTGCCAGCCTCGATAGTCATCTGGCTCAAACTTGAGGGCGCGATTAAAATTAGTCAACGCTTCTTCATAGCGGCACAGCCTGCCCAAACAAATGCCTCGCCCCTGCCAGGCCAGCGCAAACTTAGGACGAAGGGCGATCGCCCGTTCAAAGCTAGCGATCGCCTCCTCATAGCGTCCCAATTTTTCAAGCGCATACCCACGACAGACTAAAGCTTTGGTGTGGTCGGGATTGACCATCAAGACTTGCTCGTGTTTGGCAACATGCTTCCCATAGCTGCTGAGAAGAGATAACGAGCGGGCCCACTGATAGCTGTTCTGTCGCGGGGTTTCACTGGGATACATAAAGCGAGCGTTTAGGCCTCACGAGGAGAGCGATGGGTCAGCAAAGAGCGAAACCGCTTGTCTTGGCGCAGTCCATCAAAGTCGGCGTTGCTTTGAGCAATTTCTCGATACTCGTCGGGATTAAGTTCGATCGCTCGCTGCAAATGCTCGAATGCGAGGTCTGGCTTGCCCTGAATTGCGTAACAGCAGGCTTTGTTGTACCAGAGCGTCGGCAGGTTGGGTTTGAGTTTGAGGGCGTGATCGTAGCTGACGATCGCAGCTTCAAATTGACCCAGGTGGTAGAGCGCATTGCCGCGATTCGTCCAGGATTCCTCAAAATCGGGCTTAAACTCTAAGGCTTTGTCGTAGCTGGCGATCACCTTTTCGAGTTTGCCAAGTTTGCGAAGTGCTAGACCGCGACTGTACCAGGCCCAGTGATAATCAGGTTTGAACTCAATGGCGCGATCGTAGCTAGAAATCGCGTCTTCGTAGCGTTCCATGTTTCGCAGCGTGATACCACGGTTGTACCAGGCCCAGTAGTAGTTTGGTCTAAATTTGATAGCGCGATCGTAGCTCTCAACGGCTTCACAGTAGCGTCCTAGCTCATCCAGGGCATTACCGCGATTGTTCCAGGCTTCGGGGAATCCGGGTTGATACTCCAACGCTTGATCGTAGCTAGCGATCGCATTGTCGTAATCTTTCAGGTGATACAGGGCGTTGCCCCGGTTGTACCACGCATCAGAGTAGTCGGGCTGAAGATTGAGAGCGGCTTCGTAACTTAAGATTGCAGCTTCGTAAGCTTTCGTCTTATTTAGATACAGTCCCTTCTGAAAGAAGAAGGTCATCTCAACGTCTTGAACTTGGCTCATCGCCGGGATTTGTCTTACCTAAAGTGTTCTTGTTAAGATTCCCAGGCGAGATGAGCAAACACCAAAAAAGCAAAGAAAATTTATAAGACTAATCAAAGAAAAATACTAATCGAATCAAGCTTACCCTACTTAGAGTGAAGGAATTTGTTTCGCCTGAATTTCGACTTCGAGGGATAGGCTTCCCGGTTTTACGTCCATTGATACAATGCGAAGTTTATTTTGTGCGAGTTCAAAGTAAGGTTGGTTGACAATCTCCTGCATTTTTTGCATGAGTGCAATCATGAAGGGAATCGATTGTCCTCGATCGGGCGCACAGTAAAAAGATTCCAGCAAGATCGGGCGAGAATCGGTACGGTGTGAGGCGACTGCCGCGAAAGGGACTTCCTGAATGCCTTCCATCCGATGAATTTTTGCCTGACCGCCGATGTGCATTTTTGTATCTTCGGTCAGCTTAATTTCTAAGGGAAGCAAAAGTTCAAGTCTGACGGTTTTTCCTTCTACATTTAGGTCGATCGAGGGAATCTTTTGGCTCACAAACTCCGAATTAATAGCTTGATTAATATCAGCTTCGGTCAAAACAATTCGAGCAGTTGTGTTAACAGGTTTATCTAGTTCGAGGTTGCCAAAAATTGCACTCAAGGGATTAATTGAAATGCGATCGGTTTCGATTTCTAACTGCTCAACTCTGATCTCTTCTTGAATAACAATTCCTTGACCCGTCACTGCAACAGAATCGACCTTCCCCTGAACAGCTTTGAGAAGATCTGTCTTGACATCGACCTCAATATTTTCAGCCGTTTCGATTTGAGTAAAGAGTCCTTGTCTAGCGATTTCTGAGAGCACCTGTTCCTCAATTCGTTGCTCGTCTGACATGACGTGATCGCTCCACTAAAAGTTACTCAACAGTGTAGAAAGTAAGCATCAGCCCAGTATCTACACTTTGAAGGAGCTATCTCAGTTTTTGATCAGATTAAGGACAGATGTTTTGATAATAGACTGTCAGCCGTCATGAATTGCAGATTTTACGATCGCTCATTTGAATAAAAAGTGCGATCCCTCACTCCCAGTTCAACATACTCAACTATTCCTTAAGACAGATGCTTTTTTGATTGCTGATTTGTCCAAGATCAGGTAGGCAAAGTAGCCTTTGAATCTTAAATCATGGGAGCCAATGAGATGGGATATCCGCAAGCACCTTGGACATTAAAAGGCTACGCTTTTTTGAGCTTACATTTAGTTGAGATTGCCAAGGCTTCGCCCTTTATTCCGGTAGAGTTGGCGATCGTTCCTTCGCTTCCGGGCAAGACGTTAGGGGGCGTTTATCTCTCGCAGTATACAAAGGGTGACCTGACTTACAACGAATTAATTGTGGTGGCGGGGTTAGTCAGTTGGCAAGGAACGATCGGAGCCTGGGTATCTCATATCTATGTCGATAATCCCGATTCTGTGGCAGGGGGGCGAGAAATTTGGGGCTTGCCCAAGGAGATGGCGGAGTTTCGCTGGGAGTCGGGCGAGTCGGGAAGCGTGACCGTGCGGCAAGGGGATCAGTTGTTGTGTGCGATGCGATCGACGGGACGATTTAGCCTTCTACGTCAGCGGTTTTCTTTCCCTGGTTTTAGCCAACAAGATGGCCGTTTTCTGGTCTTCAACAGCACGGCCCAGGCGAATTTTGGACTGGTTGGCGTAAATTTGGATATTCCGCAGTCTTCGCCCTTTGGACGTTTAATCAATTCCCCGCCTGTGATGGCCGTCAGCGCAGACTCGTTAGATTTGAAGGTAGATGCTCCCAAAATTGTGGGTAAGTGAGAAACGGATAAAAACGGATGAACGGTTACTGGTGCAGTTCCCATTTAAAAAGCGCTGTCTCGACTCCGTAGTAGCGATCGGTGTGACCCTGCGGGATCATTCCCAACCGTTGGGCGACTCGTTTGGAAGCGTCGTTTTCAGGATGCGTGACAGCGTAAATCACTGGCAGGTTCAGCGTTGTGAATCCGTACTCGATCGCCCCTCTTCCCGCTTCTGTGGCAAATCCCTTTCCCCAAGCGCTTTTCTTGAGATGCCAGCCAACTTCATAGTCTCCAGTGGGATTATTTTCACCATCGGGTAACTGTTTGAGAATGACGCTGCCGACGATTTCTCCTGTTGTCTTGAGAACGATTGCCCAATATCCCGTTCCGTCATTGAGTTGAGCATAGAGATCAACCACTTTCTGAAGTCGTTCTCGCTGACTTTCTACACTAGACGAGGGTTGTGGATTGCTAAAAGCAGTTCTAAAGAAGCGAAAAATTTCTGGATCGCGGTAAATCTCAAACGCTTGTTCTGCATCCTCAGCCGGATTCCAGTCTCGAATCAGAAGACGATCGGTTTCAAAGCGCAGCATTTAACTATCCCTATCAAAGAGTTTTATCTATTCAATCAATTCAATCGGGCAGGAAGAGCGGTTCCTTTTGGATGACTCGAAGAGATCGCCTTCACGAATTGCAATTTGCAAAGGCTTGTATTGCTTGCTCTTAAGATTTATTGTGGGTTTGACAGGAGACTTTGACAAAAATACTTATGGCTCCACTGGTAGCAAACTACTATCTGACCTACCGATGCAATGCTCGTTGCCACTTTTGTGACATCTGGGCCCTCGAACCGAAACAGGAAGCATCCTTCGAGACCATTCAGAAAAACCTGGCAGATCTGCGGCGCTTGGGCGTTAGATACGTGGACTTTACAGGCGGCGAACCGTTGCTGAGAAGAGACGTGAATGAAATCTTTGCTGAAGCAAAACGGCAGGGGTTCACCACCAGCATGACCACCAACACGATTCTCTACCCCAAGCGGGCCAGAGAGATGCAGGGTCTAGTGGACTTTCTCAACTTCTCCCTCGACGGCGGCGACGCAGAGACTCATGATCAATCGCGTGGGGTCAAAATCTTCGATACGCTGGTCGAGTCGGTGCAACTTGCCCATTCGCTAGGAGAATATCCCGTTCTCAACCACACCGTCACCGCGCAAAACTACGATCGCATCGCCGAAGTCGCCGAACTGGGTCAGCGCCTGAATGCTAGAGTTTGGCTCAATCCCGCTTTTACCGCCCACAGCAATTACAATTCCAAGAAAAATCCGACTCCAGCGATGGTGACGGCGATCGAAACTGCTGCTAAGAAGTACAGTAATCTTGGATACAATAAAGCGGCACTGGCCTTTATCGAAGCAGGCGGCAACGACACTCAAAATCCTCGCTGTAAAGCTGTGGATGCAGTGATCGCCATCTCGCCCAACGATGAACTGCTGTTGCCTTGCTATCACTTTGCTCAAAAAGGCATTGCGATCGACGGTCGTCTCTATGAGATGTACAAGCAGTCAGAAGAAGTCGAGGAGTTCCGACAATCTCAGGGTAAGCTATCAGTCTGTGAGGGCTGTACGGTCTGGTGTTACTTGATCCCCAGCTTTTTCAAAGGTCTAGACAAATATTGGGTGTTAAACCAAGCAACCTATGTCGGAGAATTCCTGGCACGAAAACGATTCCTACAACGAGTTTGAGCCGATCGCAGCCGACGATTTGCCCATCTTAGAGGAAGACAGCGAAATTCCTGAACCGTTTCAGGGCTATCGGGGACGCAGGCGAAAAGCGGCAGCCGTTTTGGTGGTGATTTGGAGTGGTACGATCGCCCTCCATCTCGTCACCTGGGGCTATTGGCTGGTTTTGGGCTTGACCACGCTGATGGGCTTCCATGCGGTCAGATTTTTGTTTGCCCGTCCTTCAGATTTGCCGGAGCCGATTTCAGACGAGACGCGAGACTCCTACCCGTTTGTGTCGCTGATGGTGGCGGCTAAAAATGAGGAAGCGGTCGTCGGTAAGCTGGTAAAGATGCTGTGTCAGTTGGATTATCCGGGCGATCGCTACGAGGTTTGGGTCATCGACGACAACAGCACCGATCGAACGCCGATTTTGTTGGATCAGTTGGCTAAAGAGTATCCACAACTGCAAGTATTCCATCGGCCGCTCAATGCGGGAGGCGGAAAATCGGGTGCCCTCAATCAGGTGTTTCCGTTGACGCAGGGTGAGATTGTCGTCGTTTTTGATGCCGATGCTCAGGTGGAACCGGACTTTTTGCGGCGAGTCGTGCCCGTCTTCGATCGCGAACAAGTCGGAGCCGTTCAGGTGAGAAAGGCGATCGTGCAAGCAGAACCCAATTCTCAATCTCCAGACACCAACAATTTTTGGATTCGGGGACAAATGGCTGAGATGGCCCTGGATGCCTTTATTCATCAGCAAAGAATTGCGATCGGTGGCATTGGCGAACTGCGCGGGAATGGCCAACTGGTGAGGCGTACCGCGATCGAACAGTGTGGCGGCTGGAATGAGGAAACAATCACGGACGATCTGGATCTGACGATTCGGCTGCATCTCAACGACTGGGATATTGACGTGATCACCGTTCCCGCTGTGTATGAGGAAGGCGTTACAAATGCGATCGCGCTCTGGCATCAACGAAATCGCTGGGCAGAAGGTGGCTATCAACGCTATCTCGATTATTGGCGGCTGATTGTCCGCAATCGCATGGGAACGCGCAAAAGCATTGACCTGCTGATGTTCTGGATTATTCAATACGTGATGCCGACGGCGGCGATTCCGGACTTTTTGATGGCGATCGTTCGCAATCGTCCCTTACTGTTGAGTCCGGTGTCTGCGCTGACACTTCTCTTATTTTTGTCGGGCACCTTGGGCGGGCTACGACGCATTCAACGACTGCGCGGATCAGATGAACAACGCCGCCTGACGCTGAAAGGCATTGACTTCTCATTCATGGTCGTGTTGCTGCAATCGTTGCGCGGTGCGTTGTATATGATGCACTGGTTGCCGATCGTCGCCAGCACAACTGCCCGCATGTCCATTCGTCCCAAGCGCTTGAAGTGGGTCAAGACCGTTCACAAAGGAAGCGACGAGTAGCTAGAAATCTACGTCTTCATCGTCTGATTCTTCTTCTGGCTCGTCTGGCTCGATCGGGTCTGGCTCAATCACCTCAACAACCTGATCTGAATCTGGTATTTCATCGGCCAACTCATCGTCATCTAAATTAACCAGCGCACCATTAAAGGCATAGGCTAGACTCTTGGCGGCTTTGGTGACCTCATCATCTTCCTTCCACTCTCTACGCTGCGGGGAAACTTCTGCAATCTCATCCACTGACTCCTCTAATACGTCTGGTGGCTCAGGGGCAGAAGCGGTTTCTGAATTTGCAACATCGCTGGAAGGGGGCGGTAGTTCAGCAGGGGATTGAGTGGGCGATTCAGGAAGCGGTAACGGTGCAACGGCATCCAACACCTGAATGCTGACTTTAATCTTGGTCTGAAGCGCTCTTGTGGCAGCTTTGCCAATTTGAGGAAGCATTCGCTGGGTCATTTTGAGCATGTGTTCTCCCCGAACTCCCACGACGATCTCATTGCCGTCGATCGCCACCAAATGACAGTTAGCACTGACAATCCCCTGAGTTGAGGGCAGATCAATGTTTTCCAGAATTTGTTGCCAGGTTTTTGCAAGCTCACTTTGGGGATCGTCGGGTTGGCTGGCTTCTTCTAGAACCGATTCAGGAATCGGGGGAACTTCTGACAGCGTAGGTTCTGGCTCCGAAGGCTTTGGGGGAACGATCGGGGGCGGCGATCGACGTTCTGAAACAGATACAACAGGCTGACTCGAAGTTGGATACAGAGCTGGCTGAGAAGACGTGTTTCTAGGCAACAAGCCCATCAATGTCACTTCTAACCACAAACGCGGCTGAGTGGTCTGCTTGAGTTGAGTTTCACTGCTGCGTAAATGTTGCTGACCTGCCAAAATCGTCTGCAAATCAAGCGTTTTAGCAAATTCGCACAATCTCTTCCAGGTGGGCGGCGTGATGGCGACTAGATCGTGACGACTGGGCGAAGTTTTGGCGATTAATAAGTCTCGATAGAAACTGGCCAGATTTTGCAGCACGATGATCGGTTCGCGACCTCGATCCATTAGACGGCGAGTGTGATCCAAAACGGCTTCAGGATTGTGAGCGGCGATCGCTTCCACCAGTCCCATCAAATCTCGCTCCGGAACGGCACCGACCAGATCCCACACGCGATCGACCGTCACTTCTCCATCCAATAAACTCAACTGATCGAGCAAACTTTCGGCATCCCTCAGTCCGCCTTGAGAAATTTGTCCAATTAGCTGTAGGGCATCTGGCGCGATCTCAATTCCTTCCTTTTCGGCAATCATGTTCAGATGCTGCACCAACGGATTGAGCGGAATTCTTCTAAAATCAAACCGCTGACAGCGAGAAATAATCGTCGGCAAAACGCGCTGCGGATCAGTCGTCGCCAGAACAAAAACGACGCGATCGGGCGGCTCTTCCAACGTCTTCAACAAGGCATTGAACGCCGCAGGGCTTAACATATGGCACTCATCAATGACATACACTTTGTATCGACACTGTACGGGAGCAAACTGAGCGCGTTCAATGAGTTCACGAATGTTGTCTACGCCTGTATTGCTGGCGGCATCGATTTCAATCACATCCAAGGCGGAACCATTGCCGATCGCCACACAAGTCTCACAAACCCCACAAGGATGGGCCGTCGGCACCTTTCCAGAAATGCAGTTGAGCGATTTGGCAAAAATTCGAGCGCTGGAAGTCTTCCCTGTGCCCCGTGCGCCCGTGAAGAGATAGGCTGGTGCAATCCGCTGTTGAGTGAGCGCGTTGGTGAGGGTGGTGGCGATCGCTTCTTGACCCACGAGTTGCGCGAAAGTTTGGGGACGATATTTGTGATGGAGCGGTTGATAAGTCATCGGGATATAGCAGGTTCTTATCTATAGAGTAAGCGAGATCGACTTAGAACAAATGAACTATTTTTGGTAGAATAAAGTCAACGCATTTCGATAAGATACAGGCAGTTCGCATTCAATCGATCGCCCATTTGGCAACTGCGAGGCAATCCCTATGTTCAAATACGATCCGCTGCTCTGTCTGCCGTCTTCCGAAGAACTCCCTGACTCGGACGAGACTCCCGTGGATAACGAACTTCAAGATTTGATCCCCAGTTTGCTCAAGCTGATTTTGGCGCATCTATGGGGCGATCGCATGGACTGGTTTTTTGGCGTGGATATGGGAATTTATTACGATCCCGACCTACCCGCCATTGTCCCAGATGGATTTCTCAGCCTGGGTGTGGAGCGCATTTTTGACGAAGAACTGCGACTCAGCTATGTCCTTTGGGAGGAAAACAACATTCCGCCAACTTTTGTGTTGGAGGTCGTTTCGCAGAAATATCGAGGCGAATACAGCCGCAAAAAGAATCTCTACGCTGAAATGGGCGTTTTGTACTACGCCGTCTATTCGTCTCGTCGCCGCCGCAAGCCACCTTTAGAACTCTATCGTCTCGTAAATGGTGAATACGTTCTGCTAACCGGAAATCCAATCTGGCTGCCAGAAATCGGACTGGGGTTGGGACGATCGCGCGGCACTCACCAGGGCATTGAGCGAGAATGGCTTTACTGGTACGACGATCGCGGCAACCGCTTTTTGGAACCTGAAGAAAAACTCGATCAAGTTGAACAGCAGCTAGAACAAGAACGACAACGATCGCAACGCCTGTCCGACAAACTGCGAGAATTGAACATTGATCCTGATTTGCTGTGAGTTTAAATCTGAGTGTTGACTGTAAATACTGCGCTAATTCTTTTGACGGCCGCTCTGTTGGATTATGCGATCGGTGATCCGTGGGGGTGGCTACATCCTGTGCAGGTGATGGGCTGGGTTATCGATCGCTTTACCAAATTTGCGTTTCGAGCGTTGAAGTCAGCGATGGCGCTCCGATTGGCGGGGATTGTGTTAGCGATTGTTCTAATCGTGGGCAGCGGTGCTGTTGGCTGGGTCATCGTTGCGATCGCTCAAGCGTTACACCCAGTTTTGGGGATCATGATAGGAAGTGTTTTGTTGGCAAGCTGTTTTGCGGGGCGAAGTCTGCGATCGGCCGCAGAAGATGTTCTGCAACCTTTGGCGAATGGAAATCTTGATCAATCCCGTTCTCATTTAAGTCGCTATGTGGGACGCGACACCCAAACTTTATCGGAGTCAGACATTTTACGCGCCATTCTCGAAACCGTTACCGAAAATGCAACTGATGGGGTCATGGCTCCATTGTTTTTTGCACTGCTGGGGGTGTTCTTTCCGGTGATTGGTAGTGTCCCTTTAGCGTTGGCGTACAAGGCGGCCAGTACGTTGGATTCGATGGTGGGCTATCGAGAAGCTCCTTTTACCCATATCGGCTGGTGTAGCGCCAAAGTGGATGATATTCTCACCTGGTTGCCCTGTCGATCGGTTGTCTTAACGTTAGCGATTCTGTCTCAAAAGCCACATCAGATTTGGCAAATTTGTCAACGAGATGCCGCAAAAGATCCCAGTCCCAATTCTGGATGGAGTGAATGCGCTTATGCGGCCGTTTTGGGCGTTCAGGTTGGGGGCACCAATTGGTATCGCGGAGTCGAAAAGCATAAGCCTTTTTTGGGAGATCCGATTCAACCAATTACGCCTGAGCGCATCCGAACAGCCTTGAATCTAACGCGATCGTGTTTTTTGACCTGGCTCAGTGTTGCCCTTTTAGCGCTATTCTGCAAAGGACTCTGACACACTTCCTGAAATTGGGGATGCTATGAACTGCACCGATCGCTTGCCACACCTCTTTCTCACCCTGACTCTCTGTTTAGTCCCCCTTCCGTCCAGGGCAAATCCTCCCCTCACCCGAACGTCTCAAGGCATGGTGACCTCGGCTCATCCGTTAGCTAGTCAAGTCGGATTGGTGATGCTGCAACAGGGTGGAAACGCGATCGATGCGGCGGTGGCAACTACGTTTGCAATTTCAGTCGTAGAACCCTTTTCGGCAGGGATCGGTGGCGGCGGTTTTCTCTTAATGTATCAAGCAAAAAGTAATGAAACGAAAGCACTAGACTTTCGAGAGCGGGCACCACTGAAAGCAACTCGCAACTTGTATTTGGATGCTCAAGGCAACGTTAAGCCGAATGCCAGCATCAACGGTTATCTTGCAGTCGCGACACCTGGAACGATCGCAGGACTCTACGAAGCACATCGCAAATATGGAAAGCTTCCCTGGAAAACAGTGATTGCTCCAGCGATCAGACTGGCAGACAAAGGATTTCCGGTTAGTTGGAATTTTATCAAAGCAACGGAAATGCGACAAAAAACGCTGCTAGAAAATCCTGATTCACGAAAAATATTCTTAAAAAATGGAAAGCCGTATCGGATTGGGGACATATTAATTCAATCAGAGTTAGCAGCAACCTTACGATCGATTACCCAAAATCCCAACGATTTTTACACAGGGGGAATTGCTAAAGCGATCGCTGATGACATGGCTAAAAATAAGGGATTGATCACACTAGCGGATCTCAAACAATACCGCTCAATCTGGCGCACTCCAGTCTGCGGAAACTTCCGAAAGGCAAGAGTTTGCTCGATGCCGCCGCCTTCTTCTGGAGGCGTACATTTACTGCAAATTCTCAACCTGATTAGCGACACCGATTTAAAGACTTTAGGCTGGCACAATCCCGATGTCCTGCATTTGCTAGTCGAGTCGATGCGAATTGCCTACGCCGATCGCGCCGTTTATCTCGGTGATCCTGATTTTGTCAAGGTGCCTGTTCAGTCTCTTATCAGTCCCCGCTATGCTCAAAAACGCCGCCAGGAAATCAATCCCAAAAACGCCACGCCTTCCAGCCAAGTGAAAGCGATTGATCCCGCAGTGCTTCAACAATTAACTAAGGAATCGACTGAAACCAGTCACTTAACTGTGGTAGACCACGATCGCAACGCCGTCAGTTTGACCTTCACCGTCAATTTGGGATTTGGAGCAGGCATGGTTGCCAAAGGCACAGGAATTGTTTTAAACAACGAAATGGACGACTTTGCGATCGCTCCCAACACCCCCAATGCCTTTGGATTAGTGGGAGGGGATGCCAACGCGATCGCCCCCCAAAAAACACCACTCTCCAGCATGACTCCGACGATCGTCACCGAAAATGGTCGCTTGCGCCTCGCAGCAGGCTCGCCCGGCGGTAGCACAATCATCACGACCGTATTGCAAATTGTATTAAACGTCTTGGTCTACGACATGGATGCACGGCGATCGATTGCGGCTCCGCGAATTCATCACCAATGGCTTCCCGATCGCCTCCTCGTCGAATCTTGGGGACTGGACACCCTGACCTTAGAAGAACTACGCCGTCGAGGTCATCAAGTTGAGGAGCGATCGGGCTGGGGAAATGCGAATGCGATCGTCGTTTTGCCAGACGGCTCTCTCGAAGGGGCTGCCGATCCCAGAGGTGAAGGAGCGGCCTACGGATTTTGAGCGATCGTGTCTTAGCTCGACTTTATCCAACTGATAGAAAGCGACACTGCTAGTATTTCTGGTCTCTCAACTCTGCCCTCTGACTTTTCGCGAGGTCGGTCTATCCTCGCCACGGAGGAATGAACTTTTGTTGGTTTCCCGCAGCAAGGATAAGAAGAGACTTGTCCTAGAGCAGGAGAAAAGAGGGTGTCAGCATGATTCGGATTGAATTCACACCCGAAAAGGTGGTTGAACTGAACTATGAACGGTATCACTATCCTCACCCAAGAGTGCAACAGAAACTGGAGGTGTTGTACTTGAAAAGCCAAGGATTAGCCCACCAAGAAATCCGACGACTGTGCAATATTAGCAAAACCACGCTGACGGTTTATCTCAGACAGTCTCAAGCCGGGGGCATTGAGGGACTCAAGCAGTTAGATTATGTTACAGAAGCTTTCTCAGTGAGCCTTGGGCATCCCGATGACTTGAGTTTGGGATAATGCTCGTTATCAACAGTGCGTTGCGGTGTTTGACTGTGCGGAACGCTTGGGCATCACGTTAGTCTACTTGCTGTCTTACTCGCCGCATTTGAACTTGATCGAACGCCTCTGGCGGTTTGTGCGACGGGAATGTTTGTACTCCAAGTATTATGCTGACTGCTGTCGGTTCAACCAGGCAATTTCAACGGTGATAGAGGCGGCTCCGATTGACAAACACGACCAGCTTAAAAGCTTGATGAGTTGGAAGTTTCAATCTTTCAAGATCCAGATCTTAGCCGACTAGAGTATAGCCATTGAATGATCTCCTCGCTTTTAGGGTCAAAGACAATGAGGTGAAACCCTAGTAGCTCTTCTAGAAGAAGTTGTCCTGCTTCCCCTCAAAACAATGTTTCAAAGGTTGTCCGACTGATAGCTAGATTAATCGTCGCTCTGGCTGTTTTCGTTGAAGTGTTCTCATTATTGGTTAGGTAAAAATGCTTCTCTCGTATTAGGGTATCTCAAACCCTCGCTGTGTAAGGCTTTAATAGTGCCGGAGTTCAGCACTTACTCCGCTCGTCCCGATATCAGCCGCCACGCACATTGCTGACGCTTGTTCAATACACGCGGATGCGGGAATACCCTCTGGATAGATATCCACGTGATGGCTGACGCAGCCGAGCTTTTCATCTTGGGCACGTCGCCCCGTTGACTGTTGCCCTCGTTTCCCTTTGCCTTTATGTTTCTCAACACTATCGTTCTCTTTGAACTGAGGTGCTTTTGCATCCTTTGATGCGCCTTGCTGATGTAACAGTTCTTTCAGTTGTTTATTCTCTGCTTCCAGTTCTTGATTGCGCTGCTCTAGCTCCTCCACGCGCTTGGATAGGCGATCGATCTCTTCGCCTAGCTTCGATAGGATAATACTGTACTCCTCTGCCATCATGGGTTGAACAAGCGCAGACGCTGAACAATTGCTCTGAAACTTATCACACTTCTGGAAAAATTTCACCTCTGGGAAAATAGACAGCTACTACTCGCTCTCCGAAGTGTGACGTTGATTGAGCGGATCGAGCAGATCGACTGTCTCGCTTGCTTAGGGCACCTGGAAGTTGCTCTTTAACCGATAGACGCGGCATCCTTCTGGGCATTCTACGGAGGCAGATGCCTGTGAGACTGTGTAGGGGGAGCCTTACTTCTACCGACATCGCTCGTTGCCATCTGCGATCGACCTGCAACTTGTCAGTCTATGCCTCAAATTTCGACGCGATTGCCAAACTTCAAAGTATTACAATCTCAAGACTGCGACTGGCTTGAGCAGATCGCACACCCACAGGACTGCCCGACTCACACCGTTCTGATTCACGAGGGCATCACATCAGATTTTGTTTTCCTTGTGTTGAGCGGCACGTTTATCGTCTCCATTTCTCAGAGCCAATTCCAAACCGATCAAGAAATTGTCCGCTGCGGGGTCGGCGAACTGCTGGGTGAGATGTCACTACTTGATGATCGCCCACCCTCTGCCACCGTCAGCGCCGCCGAACCAAGTCAAGTCTTGGCAATTCCCAAGCGATCGCTCCAAACGAAACTTACTCTGGATACAGATTTTGCCGCCCGGTTTTATCAAGAGATTGCTATTACGCTGTCAGTTCGTCTCCGCAGCCTGTCTAAACTGCTGGCACAAAGTCAGATTGTGCCCGGACAGGCACTACGAAAAGTGTTGTTTGTGTTTGCGATCCTCAATGACAACGACATCGACTGGATGACCACACACGGACGACGCGAACAAATCACTGCCGGAACCGTGATCATCCAGCAAGGGCAACCCGTCGAGGCAATTTACATTGTCCTCAAAGGTAACTTAGCGATTACCTTTACGGTTGAGATCGACGGTCAGCCAGTCGAAAAAGAGATTGCGCGGCGTGCGAGTGGCGAAATCGTGGGAGAAATGTCGTTTGTGGAAACCGGAGTCGCTTCGGCTTCGATTCGCTGTGCAGAACACTCCCTGTTGCTGGCATTACCGCAAGACTTGTTGTGGGAAAAATTGAAGCGCGACCGCGGTTTTGCCACCCGGTTTTATCAAGCGATTTCCATCGGCAACAAGGATTGACCACGATTGCACAACAGCGGCAAAGTCTGGAGCAACGGATACAAAATGCTCAAGCGATGCTGCCTGCGCTAAAAGATCGTTGGGAGCGACGCGAACAGTTGGCGAAGCAAGGCGCAATCGAGCAAGATGTTCTGATTCTTGCTGAACGGGAGTATCGTCAGGAAATGCAGAACATTCAAGACTTGCAGGCACAACTGCGTCAGTTAGCAGTGAACGCGACCGAAACCGAGCAACGCTATGCTCAAAGTCAGAGTACGATCGCCGAAATTGGGGCGCAACTCGAAGAACTAGAAACGCGCAGCAAGCGACTGAATCAAGAGAATTTATAAGCCTCGAATACGCGCACTAATGAGATTGCGGAGGTCGATCGCGCGATCGCGCAACTGAAACAGCAAATCAGCGATCGTAGTTTGATTCGGAGTCCGCAGGATGGCGCGATTCTTGACATGAGTGGCGTGTTAGGGCAGGTCGTCAGTTCAGGAACGCGACTCGGAACGCTGCAAACTGGGGGTTCAGAATCGGCTGTTTTAACCGGAGTGGTTTACTTTGAGGTCAAAGACGGCAAGCAGATCAAACCGGGCATGAAGGTGCAACTCACCCCAGACACAGTAAAGCGAGAGCAGTTTGGGGGCATTGTGGGGGCGGTAAAATTAGTGTCGCCCTACCCAGTAACATCAAGTCGAGCCGCCGTCAAAGTTAGCAATCCCGAATTGGCAGATACTCTAACGGGTAAGTCTGCCAAAGTCGAAGTGGTAGTGGAACTGCAACCAGAGACGAACACGATCAGTGGTTACAAGTGGTCGTCCTCGAAGGGGCCCGCGAACAAGCTGACTTCGGGTACGACCGCTGCGGTGCGTGTAACTGTGGAAGAACGCGCACCGATTACGTTTCTGTTACCCTTTCTGCGTGAATGGAGCGGGCTTCAGTAAGCGGCTCTAGAAGTACCGTTGGATATAGCGAGTGCGGGGTGCAGGTCGATAAAATCGAGAATCACCGTAACCCCCTCGCTCTTCTTTAATTTCTAGATTAAATTGCTTGTAAATCTCAAGGCGATCGCTCAAGCTTTCTGGCGTTAATTGTTGTTCCTCTGCGGCTTGTTCGGCTCTGTTTGATTGCCTTAGAAAGAAGCGTTCCCATAGTGCGACCATACTGTTCATCATTTCATTCAATCCTTGAATTTACTCAAACTTGCGATCGAATCACAGCGTTTGAGTAGAGTGTTCCCAAATGGAATGAACACGCCTTAGAGGAACAACTGAAATTTAGAAAGTTGCGTTTCTGGAGACTCAGTTAGCTTTTGGAGAATTGCTTGATAACTACTCAGAGAGTAATCAATTGACTCATTAGTAAAGGTTGTTGAACTATATGAGGCAAAAAGTTCGATCGCCTGAGTCTTTTCTTCAGGATAAGAAACATAAAGCTCTAAAGGGCAACATTGTTCATTCCAAACTCCACGGCTAGTGGTAATAGGCAAAATGTCACACTTTAGCGTTTGATTTAACCAGTTCGTTGCAGGAACTAGCACAAGATTAACTGTTCGCAAAACCTCTATCTTGTTCTCGAATGGCTCCCAGATTCCTTCTAGTGGAACTGCGTGGGTGAGCGTTGCACTTACCATTTGCTTGACGTGTTCTAGCAGAGAAATCCCAGTTTGGTCATGGTCTAATTGAGTACGCAACGGTAGATCGCTAATGAAACAACCCAGCAGCTTTTCAATGTCTGGTATGGTGCGATTTGCCATTGTACCCAGCACCAGAATATCTGTCTGATTGCTCCATTTGCACAACAGAATATTGAGTGCAGTGAGGAAGACAGTGAATGGCGTGACCCTATGAGTATGGCTGAAGGCCACGATCGCGGCTGTTAAGTTCTGAGGTAGAAAAACTTGACGCTCGGAAGCAGGGTAATCATTTTGCAGAGATTGAGCGGCAGGTAGCAGATCGAGCAAGACTGGTAGATTGGCAAGATGCTGATGCCAGTATGGTAAGTGGGTTGCCAAAACTTCTTCACTAAAATAGTTACGCTGCCAGATCGCAAAGTCTGCATACTGAAAGGGTAGTTCTGGTAGAGGCCTGACTATTACCCACAACTTTGAGGGAAGAGGTGAAAGCCAAGTCGAGCTGTGTTTTGAAGTACTGCCCATCCTCTCCAGATGACCGTTGGTCCAGGATCGCCATCGCCCTTGCGAGCTAAAAAGCCACCCAGTTTCGCAATGGCAATCACGGCTTGAGCCACACAGAAATTTGAGGGTTGAGCATCGTTGGTGCGATTTGTCAGCAGTAGCAGGATGCGGCTCTCAAGTTCGGTCAAGATCGTCCGAGCTGAAGCGGTGGGAGCAGTTCTGTGCATCCAGGTGATCCAGAAAAGCCGCCATGCCACTACGCTCATCAAGGTGATGTAGCGATTCAAGCGCTCCGCTGATTGCAAGCGACACTGCTCGACCGTGCAACCGTGCTGGAGAATTTTATGAAAGACCTCAATCTGCCAGCGACAACAGTACCAGATCACTTTTTCCAATGCCTGCTCGAATGAAGTGAGCGCAATGTGGGTCAAAAGCATCCACTCAATCTGGTTTTCGAGGTTTGGAGCATCGACTTCCGTCACATAGACGGCATTCAGCATGACTGGTGGTAGCGGGTAGAATAACGACTGTTTCGGGCGCTGTGTGGGTTCTAAAGTCACCGCTCCAAACCGAACTGCAAGAGTCGCGGTGCGTTCCGGTTTAGCGTCCCGCGATGGCACCGTAATTTGGTAGCATCCTGCCACAGGTTGGGCTTGCAGGTGTTCCCATGGGCGAGGGCATTCACTGTCTTTGAGATGGCGATTCCAAGCAGCGCGAATGACAAATTCTGCATGGCAACGCTCGGCGGCGACCAAGAACTCGTAGATATCACGCTCTCTGTCACAGAGTGTAATCACTCTCGTGTTCTCAGGTTTGATTTTTTGAACCAGCTCAAGTCCTTGAATCCAGCGATAGCTCTCCTTATGCTCAATCGACGTGTTCTTGCGTTCGCGCTCACTCTGCTGATTGTATCCGCTTCTTGCCCATCCGGTTTGATTCAGTAATCCCAAAGGCAAACCTTGAGGCGTGACCGCTAGAATGTTGTGAGTCACTAAGCCAAGACTAGCAGAGCGACTGTCGCCAATCGGACCTAATCCTTGGGTGTGTTTATGACTTGAAAAGTTTAAATACGAGGTATCTTGAACCGCAAGCACAACGGCTTCCGCTTTCATCCGCTCTAACGTTCGAGTGCGATGGGGGCTTAGAATTTGTTCACTCGTAACGTGGTCGTTCTGAAAGAACCGATACGCAGCCTTGGTCGCCGCCCAGTCTTCGCTCGCTTGATTGATGGGCGCTTCTGGTGCGGTTGACAAGTCTTCTGCGAGCTTCTTTAGTCTTGTGTTTAGGCGCTTATCACCCAAATCGACCGATTCAAATTCCCGCTCGCTCCAAGTTTGCTCTTTGGTCATCTGGCTGATGGTCATGCACTCTTAATTCAAAAATTAAAGCTAACCTTTCTGCTCATATTCCTGTCCTGTTCCCGTTTAGTGAAAGCCGAACTTATGGGTAATAGTCAG
>NZ_JBJPHU010000215.1:0-4902 GCF_052939515.1 Phormidesmis sp. 146-33 | reverse complement strand
ATACGTTTCGTTGTAAACGTTGTTGTTGTTGTTATTTAAGCTAGATATTTAATGAGCTTTTACATCGCCGCTGTGGATGATTTGCTGCGGAGTGAGATGGATAACCCCACAATCGGGATTGTCTTGTGTAAGTCTAAAAATAAAGCAACAGTAGAATATGCCCTACGGTACATCCAGCATCCGGTGGGAGTGGCAACCTATCGACTGAAGGACACGCTACCGGAACCGCTACAGGGGAGCCTGCCCAGTATTGAGCAGCTTGAGATGGAACTAAACACGTTGTCAGTGGAGGCGATCTCAGACCTCACAGAGCGAGACGAGTAAGCTGTTTAGAGATGAAAAATTGTCCAAGGGCGCTTGGACGATTGGCGAAACGTGATTTCAACTAGCAGGGGCGGGTTCACAGCCAACGCCGCTGAAGGTTGGAGCGCTTGAATTTGAAAGCTTCCCAGTGACCAATTCATGAACCTGCTGATTTGAAAGTTGAGTGGGCTTCACCTCGATCGTGGTTTTTCCGCCCCGGTTAACCTGGATAATCGTGTCTGCCCAGTAAAATTGTTCTTGTGAGGGTTGTGAGTACGCTGGATAGCATCCTTTTGAGGCGAGCGCCACTTTGTGTTGCACGGCGGACACGGATGGCAGAGCAACTCCAGTCCGAACCAGTTTTGCCTCCCCGACTGAACCCCAAAGCTGAAGTTGAGTTGTGATACAACGTTTTCCATCCTTGAGCGGTGCAATGATATTACCGCACACTTCTACGTCAACGTTGTACAAAGGAGGATACTCGGGAATTGATGGGTTTTGTGCCTGACTCGTTTCACTGCTGCTACTCATATTTGTGAGCGGGGTACAACCTACAGCCATTAATCCAGCTGCCGTTAAAATCGTCCAGCACTGGGGCACTTTACGAGTCCACATCGGCGAGTCCTCCTCATCGAAATTCAGATAGATGCTTAGTTTCCTTGAACGGGTGCAAACTGACGTTGATTTGGCGGCTGAACCCATAGCGTGCAAAACCCAGAGGTTGCTTTGCGCTCGGGCAGCATCTCTAGGGTAACGCCCAGGCGCTTTACTTCGTCGGCGCAGGTGAGCTGACCATTGCGATCGCGGCTCAGTAAATCCTGATTCCAACTCATTAGGCTACGAGCGAATTGTCCCTCGCTGCTCGTTGCCCATTCTAGCGTCTTGGCTTGTTCGAGCGTCAGTTGCCGAGAGCCGCTCGGATCAAGAGGGCGGCTAGATTGATACCAGGAGAATCCGGCAACGCCCAAAAGCCCTCCCAGTCCAGCTGTAAGCAAGAGCAATACCCCTGCTGCAATCAATGAAGGAACTGAGTGAATTGCTCGCTCAAATTCCGTGCGGCGAATCAAAGCGGAGACAGTTTGGGCGATCGCCTTTTGATGTCCCTTAATTGCTACCTTTTCGTAGGTTTGGAGCCGGTCATAGAGTTGCGTTTGCCACTGGTCAAACATCGTCTCCATCTCTTTGGGGCTGTCCTCTAGCAGCACTTCTAGCCTGCCAGTTGCAACCAACATCAAAAAAGCTGGATCATCCGGGTCAATTCCCGTTTGTACAACAATTTCCCATACTCTGGCTTTGAAAGCATCATCCTTACCGCGAATTGCCAGATCGAGCAGGGTCGGGTAAGGAATTCGATTTAGACCTTTGCCTCTGGCAGCCATCGATTCCAGAAATTGATCATCTAGATCCAGGGGTTCTTCTATTTGGCGGGGATTGGTCATAAGCCTTACCTCCCTTAGCTTGAACGTTTGCTATTACGGGATTTGGAGCCGCTTGTTGCTGGTTCAGCCGTTTTAATGTCGGCTTCTCCGGCTTCCGCTAATGATCCATCAGTCGCAGTTGGCTTTGAAGGACTGACTTCCGACTGCGAGAGTTTCCAGATGTTTGCCTGGTCGATCGCTTGATAAGCACTCTTCAGAAACGTATGGAGCCGCTGCTTCCCCAAAACGCCCAGTTCACCGCTCTCCCTGCCTGCTGAAAAAGCAAGCCGCTTGGCATCCAGATGATCACGCTCGCGATAGCTGAACTTGGGAAAATCGAGCACGGGGACTTTTTGCTTTGCCAGAAGTTGTTGTAGTTCCTCTCTACCGTCCAGGTGAGACCAATCATCACAGAGTCCCCAGTTACGGACAAAAATATGCTGCACTTTGCCATCAAACTGCTTTAAAGATTGGATGAAAAGCTGCACACTGTCATAGCCGCCGGTGCAGATAAACCACTTGCAGATGCTGACTCCATGCTGCGCTCCCATCTCCAGCACCCCGTTGCGCTCAATCCAGTCGGTAACGGCTGGAAAGACCTGAGCGGGGAGATTCACAATCACCGGAGTTTTGATCGCCAGGTCAAAAATGCGATCGGCATCGTAGGCTTTGCGTTCTGATTCACTAAAGACGGCTCGCTCACATCCTTCAGGATAGACTTCCCCTACATCAGGATTACTACGATCGGCTTCTACCAGCACATGGGGAAACTGGCGATCGATGCAATATTGCACCATCACCCGAGCAAACAAAGACTTACCGACACCGCCCTTTTCACCATCAATGAAATGAATAATTGCCATTGCGCTCTCCTATTGCCACATTGTTCGGGTTGCTCGATCAGCAGGCTTGTTACTGCCATTTTGGCGATCGCCATTGGTATATTCGATTGTTGAGGATTCAGCAGATGGAATCGGCAGTTGCAAACATTCCCGGATATAGTCTGCCTGACGTTCCAAAGCACGACAGCAGCTCAATCCCAGTTGGCGTAGTTCTTCCTGGCTTAACAGACCTTCTGCCTGACGAGCAGCTACCATCCAAAAAGCTCTGGCAGGCTCCAACATCAACTCTTTACCCTGTCTCACGCCATCACCTTTCTTCAAAAATACTGTCAACACACCATCTGGAGTGTCGGTGTAGGGTGAATAGCGAAAGCTGAAATCTTCGCGTTTGCGGGAGGTCTGAGTGGTCTCGTTCATGCGACCTCCGCCAACTGCTCAACAAAGTTGCAGTACATGCCAAAAACGTCAATCAGACGAAAGGATAGTGCCTCTGCATCTGAACGGTTCGAGCGATAATCCAGTCCTAACAGGTCTTGCAATTGTCGCTGAAGGTCAGTACCCCAATAAGTCGGGGTTCGCTTAAAATACTCCTCCAATTCATCATGGAGGTAAAGAGCAGCTCCACCAGAAATAATCACCTCGGTGACATTCGGCAGCATATTGTCAAGCCAATCTTGCAAGCGTGACCAGTACTCCTCTCTGGCAGTCAAAATAGCAATGACAATTTGCTCGCGTTCTAGTTTTTGTTCAGTAGGCGATCGCGTCTTTACCAGATGTTGAAGTTGTGGATTATCAGGAATGATCTGATTGCCAATACTATAGATTGCGCTCGTTAACGAATCAGCACTTTGACCAGAGGTACGGTTTAATACCTTATCTACCAGTTGATGAAAGCCCAAATCGGTGGTGTTACCGATCGCCAGCTTGCCGCGTTCAAACAGCAATAGGCTGGTATTCCGATGCCCAAACATCAGCACAGCCAGCGTTTGTTGCTGGAACCACTCTGCCCCATTCTGCATTACCCGTGCCATTGCCAAACCACCTCCCTCTGGGCGACACTCAAAGGCTGCTAACTTGACATGGAGGCGTTCACCGCGAAAGCTGTAATTTTTGAGCTGTTGTTTCAGGAGTTGCTGAAAGCGTGGGGCGTTCTGGTATTCGCTGTAGGGTAACAGAGCAGAAATGGCAATAGAGAACTTACGAGGTAGATCCATGTGCTGGACGATTGCTCCTACGGCTGCCAGCACTTTATATAACGCCCGTTCGTATTTCACCTCATTCATCCGCACGGCTGCCAAAAACTGACGCGCTAAATAACCAACCACCTGACACTGCTGACTATCAACACATTGCAGCCAAACATCATCTTCAGGTCGAGTGATACCAAGACTTCCTCTGGTTCTCAAGTGGGCATCAATTGAACTCAAGCTGAGTTCAATCACTTCAGGCTCCATGAGCAGCAGTCGAGGTCTGCCATCCGCTAAGTGATAGATCACTATACTGAGTGAGGAGCCTGGATCGAAAGTCAACGTGAGGTCAGACATCACGGGTTGATCAGTAATGGTTAACGTTCCCTCAACTTAGCGAGCACTGATTGAATACTCATCATCCATGTGGATAAAAAAGAGAACCCCGGATTTCCTCTCTCACAGGGGTTCACAAATTGCCACAGTTTCCCTCAATAGTTCGTCTCCGTGCCCATTTGTCCACCGGATCAAGGTGCTGAATTCTTAATAGGCTAGACTTGTTGACACTTAACTCCCTCAAATGTCCACAGGTTTCTCGCAGCATTCCACCCATGACCCACATTCTTACAGCAACCTACAGTACCCGTTCAAAATCCAGGATGCAGAGCAAGCCATGTTGTAATGTGTATTCATCTATTGGGAGAAAATAATAGTGTTACTGCAATATCCATGAGTTTTGTTTGTTGTCAAAGGCTATTGCCCGATGCAGAAATCAAAAGGATAGCCGACTGGTAGATCACAAGTCAACGAAGGAACAGCAAAGCTAGAGAAGAATCTTCACCGTCTTCCTGATTGGCTGGAATGTCCTCGCAGAAACGTCCCATCAAGTTCCATATCTCCCTCAACGCTGAGGAGAAAGAGCAGGTGCGCTGTATGGCGACAGAGCACAACCTGACGATGGCAGAATTGTTTCGTGCCAAGACATTAAAAAATCAGCTCCCCCGGCGCGTAACCCGAATTGCGGGTCTGACCTACTGGGAACTCACCAAAATCAGTGACAGTCTGAGCCAAATTGCCAGGGCGATACTCGCTAACACGGCGTTGCATAATGGAGGGATGAATGAGGGTGTTGTACTATGCAGTGTCGATACT
>NZ_JBJPHU010000214.1:0-5131 GCF_052939515.1 Phormidesmis sp. 146-33 | reverse complement strand
TCGGAAAACCGATCGCAATCGTCATCACCAATGCCAGAGCGACCGCCGTCCACCATCTTGAGAATTTCATTAGCCTTGCCTCTACGCTTTTCCCCAAGTTAAAGGCTGAAACCCTTGGGAATCAACGCAAGTCAAACCCTCTCCCTGGCTCCATTCCTCCAAATTGAGGGACGTGATCATAGCTCCGCACCTTCAAGACTTTGCTCCATAGGAGTCTCAGGTAATTGCAAAGAGTCATGACCTATAGCCTGTAAGGATTTCAGGTCTTTCCCTTTGACCGCTCAAATCACATCTGCGCTGCAAGTTCGTCATCAAAGACGATCGCCCGTGCATTTGCCAGACAACGAATGATCGGCGCTTCATCCTCAAAGCAGCAGGCGATCGCGATGTCTGACCCCGAATAACTTTCACCCAGAACGATCGTCGTCACTTCATGACCGACCAAGGCAACTCGTAGCCAGAAGTCAGGCAATGAAGATGGTTCAATCTTGGTTGGTGCATCTGGGAAGTTGAGGGAGCCGGCCCCCGTTACGGTTGCCCATTCGTGGATGATTTGTTTGTCGAATTGGAACGGCTTCACTTTGCAGACTCCTTCGGCTTTATCCCGAATATCTCAATGTTTGGCTCTGCCATGCAAAACCCCTCTTGATGCACCAAATAATCGCCCACTCGCCCAGAGATTTCAGCGATCCACATCGGGTGGTTAAGTTGCGCGTTCTCTAACTTTTTCCAGAGTTTGGGTTTCACAGTCACTTGTACGGTCAACAGGTCGCAGGTGACGTGAAACCGCTTCAAACCATCTGCAACAGTTTGGACGGACGGTAACTCGCTGATTTTGACGACGACTTGAATCGTTCCCGACACTGACATTATTGACTCCTGATTGTTGAGCGTTTGTACTAACGACCGCGATCGAGTAACTCAATCAACCTCGAAACGTTGGCGGTCTGAGCATCAGCTTAATCTCGGTCAATCCCTCGGTCAGAACGCCAACCTGGTGAACCAAGATTTCCAGGTTGGTACTTGCAGTCTCTAACGGGTCTGTAGTCATAGATTTTCCTCACTTTCACTTTTTGCTGCGTCGGATTTGCGATCGCCTTCCGGCTGCTCTGAGTCGTCGAGAATCAAGTCCATTTGTTGAATGAACTCAGAATAGTTAATTTTGCCCTCCTTAAGCATGGACTTCGCAGTTAGCCCGTGTTTTAACAAATCTTCGATCATGTCAATTTCATTCCAGCCAACTCTATCAGCCTCTTTTTGAACGGCTGCTCTAATTGAGCGAGAAATGTTGTAGTTGACGCGATCGGCATCCTTTTTCTTTCGTCCCACACTAGCAACCATAGCTATTTCATCCTTTCTATTTAACGATACTTCTTCAATGCTACATCTCTTTTCTATTTATCGTGTACACGATATACATACATAAAAGCTACATAAAACAGGTTAAATCATAAGTAAGATTCATGTATATCGTGTACACGATATGTAGAAGATTGGTTATATTAGTTGTGTCGGGGCGAGAGACAACGCCTCAAGAGACAGGTGAGCAGGACTCGCCAGAGTAGCAGAGCTACCACGCCGAGAGGAAGCAGATCGGCACCCAAATCAAAAGGCATCGCCCCTCCGACCAAGAAGAAAGCGATGCCCTACACCCCAGCTAAGAGGTTTCAACAATTATATGTCTAACGCCGCCGCCAAAACCGCTCCAACCTGCGCCCAATGCACCCAGTTCGATCGCGGTATCTGCCTTTTAAGAGCGATCGCTGACTGGGAGGAAGGGGCGCATGTTAAGCCGAATCGCCCCGCTTGCCCCTTCTTTGAGAGTGCGACTGAGGCATTTGAGCGCTACAAAAAAGTTCGTTCTGCCTACCACCAAATGAAGGTCGATCGCCTGGAATATTGGGGCTTTGCCTAAAGTTTGCACCGTAAAGCGTTAATCAAACTTCAAGCCCTGAATTGCGCCTTGGGCAAGCGCTCAAACCTTCAACCCAATTAACAATCTATGTCACCCGTCAAAGAAATTCAGAAACTAATCAGCACCCGATCGGCTGTCAGAGACGAGATTTTAGTCAATCCCGGCAACAGATACATGGAGTACATTTCAGCCGATGGTCAAATGATTCGGATGCCCAATGTGATCCGTGACTTTGATACCAGTTGGGAAGATATGCCCCAACCTGCCAGCGACACAGCAGTTATTGAGCGAGATGGCAGACTGTATGCGATCGGCACCGTTGCCAAAACGATGAAGGGAAAGAGCGCATTCGACAAAGGCAAGCTGCGTATGATGTTCGACTCAGTGTTTGCAGCGCTAGAGCCTGTTTATAGTCAGTCGATTTTGAGAGTAGAGAACCTCAAGATTGCAGTACCAGACGTTCGGAATGAGGAAGCGATCACCCAGTCCAAAAAGCTGCAAGGCACCTTTGAATACACCCGCAATGGTCAAGCGCTGATCACCACGATCGCAAAGGTGACGCTGATTGAGGAAGCCACAGCCGCATACAACTACGGCATTCAGAACGGCTCGTATCAATGGCTTGACGCAATCAACGGCGTAATTGACTTTGGTGGGGGCACTTCATCAGGACGGCTCTACACCGCAGACGGGTTAATGCTCAGAGAGGCAAGCATAACCCTACCAGGCACGAACGCTCTAGCCCAAACCATTCAAGCAAGGTTGCTCAAAGAGACAGGTACAAGTGCAGACCTATCCGCAATCATGGACGGCATTGAAAGCGGCTCCTACCAAATCGGACGCAACGGGGCAACATTTATCACCCACTTTGCAAGTGCCCGTGATAGCTGGCTTGATGACATCCGCTCCAAAGCGATCAGCCAATGGGCTGCTTACCTCGACGATTTGGGTGAAGTCCTGCTAGTCGGTGGCTCCGCTTCCCTAGCTACCTCATTGGAGGAGCGCACCAAAGGACGGTTTAAGGTTGCCAGCAATGCTCAAGACATTACGATTTTGGGTATGGGGGCGTGATGGCACAGAAAAAGAACTCAGTTTCTCTTAGCGACACTGCGATCGCAAGGCTTCAAAAGTTGGTTGATACGGGTGAGTACTGCTCACTTGATGACGCTGCAAGTCACATTATCGTTTCAACTTTGCCTAGTACTGGTCAGTACTCACCCGTCCTCGCAAGTATTCAACCTAAAACGCCTCAATCGGAATCGTTGCAGACCGTTACTACCTCAAATCAGAACGGTACTCCTCAGAACAAGCCAGCGCCGCCGCCTAGACCACGCATTGAGGGGCTTGATTGATGAAACTCTACATTCTGGCAAGTGTAATCAGCCTGTCGATCGCTGCTCTCTACCTGAGTCCGACCTCAAGCAAACGCCCAATCTTTCTCGCTCCGCCACTCAACATCGCAAAGGAAATTCAATGAAAGTGCCTAAAGGGTTTCAGAGTTCAGCCGACGAACGCGCTTATAACCAACCCCTATCCCCCACACACGGAGCTTTTCAATCATGAAGACACAGTTAGCCATTAAAACGCATCAGTTTGGAGCTTGGAAGATCGAGGTTGTTCGAGAAGGCGCGAACTTCCGCTACAGATTTGAAAACGTCAACGATCCAGGCGAAATTTTCAAAGGACACGATCGCTTTGCCACTCCAGAACATGCGTTGGAGTCAGCCCAGACTTATCTCAAAGGCGCGATCGCAAGGCTGACAACTTTGAATCTGATCGACGATTTTCACGAGGCTGGTTTGATCGACTTCGAGAGTTATAAATCGATGATCAGTTCCGTTCGCCTATAGCCACGGTCAATCAAAAGCCAGCCCCCTGACTCGCAATCTAAGGCTGGCTCTACCTCTCAAACAACCGCAAAATCAATCATTTGGAGATTCATCAATTATGTCTGAATTACGCACCGCTAAGACACTCGGTTACTACGTTTCAGCCGATTGCACTGACCAATTGCAACGTCAGTACGGCTCCTATCTAGAGGCCATCGACATCAACGATCGCAATGCACTGATGGCGATTCTGGCTTACTACACGTTCATAAACGCTGTGCCTCTCTGGGAGGGAACGTCTTTTTACGATGTCGCTACCGAGTTGTTTCCTGGGGACTGCGCGCCTGAGGATGATCGGGATGTCACTAGTACCGAGTTCAGCGACATCCTGGAAATCTTGGAGAACATCACCCCGGATCAGGCGCGGGAATTGCTTCACGCCATCAGTTCATAGGAGATTGCAGAATGAAAGCACTAATTCAATGTTGGGTCGTGATTGCAGTTGGCGGAATGATTGGGCTAACTGCGATTGCTTGGAATGGGAGCTATGAGAAAGGCAGCGCGATCGACGTTATCAAGAATCACGCTCTTGAATCGCACGGAGGCAAACGATGAACTATCAAAAAGACGATGGCAGTTTTGGAAGCGGAATTTTTACAGCGATCGTCATTCTTGCAGCCTTCATCTGTGGCTATGCCCTGCGAGACTCCGGGTTCAAGCTGCGAGTGGATCGCCCTCCCATCAGTGCCCCAACTCAGAGGATCTGAAGATGACTCTCTCAGGACTCAACTCAATCACCGTAGGCTGCCTGCTCTGTATCGGGGTCATGCTTTCCGGTCGATTCATCCAGTCCCAGTCTGAAGCAGAAATTCAGAAATCAAAACTTGCAGAAATGCAGCGAGTGGCAGATGAAAAAGAGATTGCAGACAACGCCGCCAAAAACCGCATTGCCCAATTCAATCAGCTGCTACTGACCAATTACGAACTGGATGCCAAAAAACCCCCAAAGCTCGACTGGAAGCGGAGCATAGACCCCAAAAAGAAAACTTTCATCTACGACAAAAACCGCCTCTGTGTTGGCAATGCAGAGAACGGAACGTTCAATTTCATCTCGATCGACACAACCGCCTGTAACCGTTAAGGAGCTTCAATCAATGCCTGTCAGAACAAAAACAACTCAATCAGAGACCAGAAAGGAGACCCAGACAAACACACGCTCTGCGCGACGGGGCATGAAGCTAGGTTTCAGTTTTAGCAAAATCATCAGCGCGATTGTCTTCTGCCTGCTGTGGATCGTGACCCTGCTTCCTCGTTTCGTCCACTGGTTAACCTCAGTACCAGGCAACACGATCCTGTTTGGGGCTGCAACGGTTTACTTCTACTTGGT
>NZ_JBJPHU010000213.1:0-5296 GCF_052939515.1 Phormidesmis sp. 146-33 | reverse complement strand
CCGATGCGATGTCACAATCGTTGCAGGCGGGACACCGCATTAAGTTGTCGCATGTGGGATTGTTTGCGGATGGGGTCGCCGTGAGTCAAGTCGGGGTAGAAACCTTTCGGCTCTGTCAGCAGTATGTTGATGAAGTGATGATTGTTGATACGGATGATATTTGTGCGGCGATCAAGGACGTATTTGAAGATACGCGATCGATTCTAGAACCCGCTGGGGCGCTGGCGATCGCTGCTGCAAAAGCTTATGTAGAGCGGGAACAGATTCAAAATCAAACGCTGATCGCGGTGGCCTGCGGGGCGAATATGAACTTCGATCGCTTGCGATTTGTGGCAGAACGCGCCGAATTTGGGGAACGTCGAGAAGCGATTTTTGCCGTCACGATTCCTGAAGAACAGGGCAGCTTACGCAAGTTTTGTGAGTGCATTGGTCGGCGCAGTTTGACTGAGTTTAATTACCGAATAGCAGATGAAAAGATCGCCCACATTTTCGTCGGAGTGCAAATTCAAAATCGAGCGGATGCGGCTCAAATTGTCTCGACGTTTGAAGCGAATGGCTTTAGCACGATCGACTTAACCGATGATGAATTAGCGAAACTGCATCTCAGACATATGGTAGGCGGGCGATCGCCCCTGGCTCACAATGAGTTGCTTTACCGCTTTGAGTTTCCCGAACGTCCGGGTGCGTTGATCAAGTTTCTCACCTCGATGTGTCCCGATTGGAATATCAGTCTATTTCACTATCGCAATCACGGCGCAGACTATGGGCGCATCGTCATCGGAATGCAGGTGCCCCCTCATGAGATGACCGAATGGCAAGCGTTTCTCGATACGCTGGGCTACCGCTACTGGGACGAAAGCCAAAACCCCGCCTATAAGTTGTTCTTGTCCTAAATGTAACGTGACTTCGATGGAGTTTTCTCACTTCGTTGTTCAGCACTTCCGCCCCCCAACCCCCCAATTTGGGGGACTTTGAGACAATATTTCTCGTTCAGAGTCCCTCACTCATGGGGGATTTAGGGGGCTGATCGGATTGGTAACCATCGTGAAGGATTATCATCGAATTCACGTTAAATGAAGGTTGATTTGAAGCATGACACACAACACCCGCAACGGTGACACGATCGCTAACCCAAATCATTGCAGCAACTAGAAGCATCTATTTCAAAAGCCCTGAATTCGTACAGAACTACCCTTCAGCAAACTCTAAGCATGTCAACACAATCCTTCAGAGATCAAGATTCTGAGTATCCCAGAGATATGGTCGGCTATGGGCGCAACCTTCCGGATGCTAAATGGCCCGATCGAGCGCGAATAGCCGTACAGTTTGTGATCAACTATGAGGAAGGTGGCGAAACCTGTATTTTGCATGGTGACCAGGCATCGGAAACCTTTCTATCCGAGATTGTGGGAGCCGTTCCACTCAACGGAATGCGCCATATGAACATGGAATCTTGCTATGAATATGGCAGTCGATCGGGCTTTTGGCGCTTACATAGACTCTTCACAGCGCGAGGAATTCCAGTCACGGTTTACGGGGTAGCGATGGCACTGGAGCGCAATCCGGAGGCAGTGGCGGCGATGAAAGAGGCGCAGTGGGAAATTGCCAGTCATGGGTATCGCTGGATTGACTACAAATATTTTGGCGAAGCGGCGGAGCGAGACCATTTATATCAAGCGATCGATCTGCATACTCGTGTGACGGGCGATCGTCCGTTGGGCTGGTATACGGGTCGTACTAGCGCGTTTTCTCGCAAATTGGTGATTGAGGAAGGAGGGTTTCTCTACGATTCAGACAGCTATGCGGATGATTTGCCGTATTGGGTTCAGGAGTCTGGAAAGTCCCATTTGGTGATTCCTTACACGTTAGATAACAACGATATGCGATTCGCCACCAGTCAGGGGTTTAACTCTGGCGATCAGTTTTTTGCATACTTGCGTGATTCATTTGATCTACTCTATGCAGAAGGAGAAACCGCACCCAAAATGATGAGCGTGGGATTACATTGTCGATTGGTAGGCAGACCTGGAAGAGCAATGGCATTGTTGAAATTTTTAGATTACGTTCAGAAACACGATCGCGTTTGGCTCTGCCGCAGAATTGATATCGCAAATCATTGGCACGAACATCACAAGCCTTAATAGAAACGAAAGTATTCTGAATTAGAACCCTATGAGCGATCTAACTTTTTTTGAATCTAGATGATCCACTTGTACCGCGATTCCTTGCCCGCCTGCTTGATTGACTAATTCTGCGGTTTCTTCAATGGTTTCATGGGCGATTATACTCTATTGTTGGGTGCGGGTGCTTCGTCCTATCAACCCAAGGGTGAGGGAACTCATCGTGTTTCGTGACCCCGTGGATGGGGAGTCTCGAACACCTTTGATCTAGGGAACCTGTTCGCAAGTGACCCTAACCAGTAGCGTGATTCATCCTCTGTCTTTTCCAGATGTTGAAATCGACGTGCTGAGGTTGATTCATTGACCACTGTTAAGGAGAATGATTAATGCAAAACTTTGGAGAACACACCATGACCGTCACTGGAAAACTTGAACTCACCATCAAAATCAACGAACTGCCGGATGCAAAGACTGTAGACAATGGCTGGAAATCTTTTGAGGTGGACTGCGATGGGCAAATCATCTCCATGACCGTCAAGCCCAAAGTCTGGAAGAAACTGGAGGATGCTCAAACCAACTTTCCCATGTGGGTTGCCGCGATCGCCGGGAAGATGGGACAACCGACCGAAAAAGGATTTGTTCTTCTCGAACCCAACATCCAGGTGTTTGAGAAGAAACCGAAAGAAACCGCAGCAGCCGGATGAGACGAGTCATTAGCGTATGACGACGGCAGCGACCCCTTGCAGGTATCTCGAAGAGATCGGCGGTATGAGATGGTGGATGGGAATTAGTTGAGATGCCACCAGAGATTTCGATCGGGGGTTGTCAGCCGGACGACGTAACTTGTCATCAATTACATTCACATAGAAGTTACCCCTATCAATGTTGTTCGGAGGCAGTAGGGCGATCGGTTGGTTATGGCTCCAAAAACTGTGTCGAGTGGTTACCCAACCAAATCTAGCTAGGTTATTGCTGACCAAATGAGCGTTACTATTTCTCCAGGATGCTATGCTCGTAGCCGATACCCAACTCCTCGAACGGTTTCAATCAAGTCACTACCCAGCTTCTTGCGGAGTTGTTTGACATAAGCATCCACGATATTAGAACCTGGATCATAGTCATAGCCCCAGACGCGGTTGAGCAGTTGTTCGCGGCTCATCACCTGCATGGGATGACGCAAGAAGATTTCTGCTAGGGCAAATTCTTTTACGGACATCTCAATTGATTGTGTTCCTATCCACACTTGCCGCGTCAGTAAGTCTAGAACAATCTCGCCGACCTGAAGTGTAGTTTCTTTACCGCTTTTAGTTTTTGCTACTACGTTGTCTCGCAGTTGAACCCGCACTCGCGCTAAGAGTTCATCAAACTCAAACGGCTTCGTTACATAATCATTTGCGCCGCTTTCTAGCGCAGTTACGGTATCTTCCACTTCATCTTGAGCCGTGAGAATAATAATTCGCAATCGTTCTCCCCGTCCGCGTATTTCCTTTAGAACTTGCCAGCCATCTTTACCAGGTAATCCTAAATCGAGAATCAGTAAATCAAAGTCCTCGCTGTGTGCCATTGCGATTGCTTCTACTCCATTTTTCGCGATCGTCGTTGTGAATCCGCTAGCACGGAATCCTTTTTCTAGAAAAGCAGCAATGCGAGCTTCATCTTCGGCAATCAACAATCGATTCATGGCATTTTCTTCGGCGATAAGGACTGTCGAATTGGGGCAATTGAAGGTCGGACTGGAAGATTAGCATCGGGGCGTTGCTGGGGTAAAATGACCGTAAAGGTTGCTCCTTCTCCCAGACGACTAAAGAGTTCGACAGTGCCACCATGAGCTTTGATCAGGGCTTGCACAATCGATAACCCTAATCCAGCGCCTTCGGATCGTCGTTCGCTCTCTGAGCCTCTCGCAAACCGATCGAAAATGCGCTCTTGATCCTCAAAAGAAATGCCTTCGCCAGTATCGCGCACCCAGAACTGAACAGTGCCATTGACGATTGCAGAACCAATCGCGATCATGTCTCCAGCCTGAGTATACTGTGTCGCATTCTGTGCCAAATTCATGATCACCTGCGTAAGACGTTGGCGATCGCAAACCACCTCTCCCATGCCAACCGCTTCGAGTTGCCAGTTTCGAGGAGCTAATCCTCGCGCTTTGGCAAAGAGTTCCTGGGTAAAAGGTTCGAGATCGATCATACTGGGACGCAAGAAATTGGGACGCTCGGCACGCATGAGCAACAGTAAGTCATTCACAAACCGATTCATCCGCCGCAGTTCATCGCGCACTAAAGCAACCGTCGCTTGTCGTTCTTCGGGGTCGTCGCCTAAGAGTTCTAAATGCCCCTGAATAATCGTGATGGGTGTTCGTAGCTCGTGACTGACATCTTTGATAAATTCTTGCTGACTGGTAAAAGCGGCTTGAAGGCGATCGAGCATCTGATTAAAGGTAAGTGTGAGATCAGCAATCTCATCGGTTCCCCGGACGGTCATGCGCTTTGACAAGTCGGTTTCAGTAATCATCTGAGCGGTATCGCTTAACTGGTGTAACGGAGCGAGTAAGCGTCCGGCGGTGAACCATACGATCACCATAAACAAAATCATCATCGCGATCGTCACCTGAACAACTAGCGCAAGAGTGGTTTCACCCATCTGGTAACGTAAGGTCGCATCGTAGAGTCCAACGATCGCACCCGTCTGCCCAGCAAATTGAAGCGGCTCTACAACCCGAATGATGTAATCTTCTTGAACAGAAGAGCGATTGGGTTTCGCTTGTGCCCATTGTCGAATTAGGTCAGAATTCTCATGAAGAGCAGGCGGCAGTTTGGACGATCGAGCCAAGTAGAGTTGACCATTTACTACGAGAACCAGTGACTCGTTTGGATCGCTCACTTGGCTTTGCTTGAACTGTTCTAGCGTCTCATTTAACACAGACGGCGTTAGTTCAGATGAATTGATTTGAGCCATTTGCTGTTCTAAAGCGCTAATGTTGCGCTGCAATCGTTGTCCGGCTTGCTGTTGTTCTAGTTCGCAGAAAATCTTGAAGGTTGCCCACACAGAAATGAGGGTAATGCAAAGGGTGAGTAGAAAGTACCAAATGAGCAGGCGCGATCGAACTCCAGCAAATGCACCGCCCCACTCGCGGAGCCGTTTTAGATTAATTTGGAGCGACTGCTTGCCTTTAA
>NZ_JBJPHU010000212.1:0-5302 GCF_052939515.1 Phormidesmis sp. 146-33 | reverse complement strand
CCCACCGCCTACCTTTTAGGGGTCGATCCACTTCTCGTCGGACTTGATTAGATTAATTAGCTCCGTCACGCCCTCACTTTCAGGAACTTTTTTAATCTCTTCTCGCCCTCGGTAGAGAGAAATAAAGCCTGCCTGTTTGCCGACGTAGCCATAGTCCGCGTCTGCCATCTCGCCTGGCCCGTTGACGATGCAGCCCATGACCGCGATGTTTAGCCCCGTGAGATGCTGAGTGGCTTCGCGCACTTTGTGCAAAACTTCTTCGAGATTAAACAACGTTCGTCCGCAGGAAGGGCAGGCGACATACTCGACCATCGTTCTGCGGAGTCCCAGGGCTTGTAAAATGCCGTAGCAGACGGGGATCTCTTTTTCGGGCGCTTCTGTGAGAGAAACGCGAATGGTGTCGCCGATGCCTTCTGCAAGTAGAGTGCCAATCCCGGCGGTAGACTTGATGCGTCCGTATTCGCCGTCTCCGGCTTCGGTCACGCCTAGATGGAGGGGATAGTCCATTCCCAGTTCGTCCATGCGGCGCACCATGAGGCGATTTGCGGCCAGCATGACGGGCACTTTGGAGGCTTTGAGCGAGAGTTCGATATGGTAGAAGTTGAGGGATTCACAAATACGGATAAACTCTAGAGCGGATTCGACCATGCCCTGGGGGGTGTCGCCGTACGTAAAGAGCATTCGTTCTGCGAGGGAGCCGTGGTTAACGCCAATCCGCATCGATTTGTTTTGGTCACGAAGGGAAATGACGAGCGGTTCTAATGTCTCCCGAATTTTTTCGCCAATTTCTTGAAATTCTGCATCGGTGTACTCGGTACGATCGCTCTTGGGCTTTTCAAAGACATACAATCCTGGATTGATTCGCACGTTGTCTACATAGTTTGCGACTTCTAGGGCGATCTTCAGTCCGTTGTGATGTACGTCGGCGACGAGCGGGACGGGTTGGTAAGTCTGGTGTAGTTTGTCTCGAATTTCCTCCATTGCTTTGGCGTGGGCCATGCTGGGCACGGTCACGCGAACAATTTCACAGCCGATCTCATGGAGCCGACGAATCGCCGCAACCGATCCTTCAATATCCAGGGTGTCTTCGTTGATCATGGACTGCACTGCGACGGGGTTGTTGCCGCCGATCGTGATGCTGCCAACGGGGACAGGGCGAGTTTTGCGACGGTGAATGGTGGTGTCGATCGACAGTGGGGAAGCAACAGAAGTGACAGGGCTAGGCAAAGTTTGCATACGCTGGATAAGCTCAACAGCAACAAGACGGACTCAGTAGTCTTTCTGTCTTTCAGATTGCCACAGATAGAGCGCTTTTGTGTGCTTTCTAACCAACAGTCTTGAAAATGAGGAAAATCCTTGGAAAAGTCTGTTTGTGGGTGACTTTTAGGACGTTAGACTTTGGACGCTACGACGTAGAAGGTGTGAGTTAGATGAATCTTGCTGCTACTGGCACTTTGATTGATCCATCAGGGGTTGCAAATCTGGAAATGCCCTCAAACCCCACAAGTGACTGACTTCAGAGTGAAAGGTTTGTCTAGAAAGTGCTTCAGAAGTGGGAAATTTTTGGGCAGAAGGGCTGAACAGCGACGTGAACCCTCCATCAAGCTGACCGTAACAAGAAACCACGATCGCCAAACTTTTGTTCCACACAGCAGGGATCGTGGCGATTTGCAAACCCATCAGGGCTTGGAAATCTTCTCGATCGTCTTGCATTTGGGACTCTGGACTTTGGACGTTATGAAGAGGAGATCAAAGATCGAGATTCTTGTTTCACACAGCCTGACATCGCAGCGTTTTGTAAAACCATGAAGGCTCGAAAATCTTCTCGATCGTACTTGGTCATCAGAAGCTGGCGGAGTTGATTTTCAGCTTCGATGGTTAGCAAGCCAGTATTGAGTGCCTGTTGCACTACCTCACGAATCAGAGCCATGAAAACACCCCAAGACGCATTTAGTTAAGCAAGAGCATTGCTATATGAAGCTATCTCTATCAAGCTATATACCGAGTCACCTAAAAGCTTATGCAGGTCAACCGCTTTAGCGATGTGTTGCAATTCTTAACTTACTTGACGATTTTCGCTGATGTAGACAAAAACCACGTTTCGATTTAGAAATATTTGCGGCTAATATACGGCGATCGCAACACGCAAAAAGTCCGCTGCAAACACAAAGGGTTCATCAGATTTCGCTTGGCTTCGAGGTAGTGGACGAACCGCATCGCTAAAGGTTCCTACGTCTTCCAAAATTTCTTGAGAAGTTTAATTCAACCCGTCTTGAAATCTTTGGTTCGTCCGGGAAAGCACGATCGCATTGATCTGATTTGCGACATTCAGCGCTTAGGAATCTACTGATAGAGGGAGGTGATCCCCGGTTGAGTTTTGCATTCTGTTCTTAAGTAACTTTTAGAAAAAATAGGAACAGGGCAATGTTTTCAGTGGGTGATTTTGCTTTGAATCGGAAAACTGGACGCTTTGGAAAAGTCGTCGGATACGGTCATCAAATGCTCAACGATGTGTATCAGACAACCTTGAAAGTGATGGTTGTTGACGCAAAAGGAGTCGTCGATCGCATCGAAGAAGATTTGTATTCTGCCTGGAGAAAGCTCGACGACTCAGTAGAAGCGTAACGATTAGAGGGTATCTGAGGGGGGCAACTCTAACGCGATCGCGCCCAATGCCCCCTTGCGAAAATCATTGAGAATTTGACGAGCCGCCCGCTCTTGATTGCCCTGGATTTTTTGTTCTGCAAAGGTTTTGATGTAGCTTTCACCAGTCAGATCGTCCAGCGCTAATCCATATCGGGCTTGCAGCGAGGAAGTAAGCTGGAGGGACTGAAGGCGATCGACTAGAGAAGCCGCCACGCGCTGGTTGTCATAAGCTGCTTCACCAATGTCATCACAAATTGCAAGTTTTAGGGCTGCGTCCTGGTCGTTGAGCTTGTTGGGTAGGACTCCTGGCGCATCCAACAATTCGATTTGATCTGAAATTCTCACCCAGCGCAATTGGCGAGTGATCCCTGCGCGGCGAGCACTTTCGACGACTCTACGTTTGAGTAAGCGGTTGATCAGCGCCGACTTGCCCACATTGGGAAAGCCAATCACAACCGCTCGAATCGGACGAGGCAGCATTCCGCGATCGCGCCTTCTCTGATTGACCTGTGCCCCCGCTTCCTGGACTGCCTGAGAAATCGCCTCAATCCCTTTACCATGTTGCGCGTCTGTGAAGTGAGGCTCGTCGCCGTGCGATCGAAACCATTTTGTCCAGCGCTGCCGCATTTCAGAAGACACCATATCGACACGATTGAGAACCAAGACGCGCCCTTTGCCCTCGATCCACTGATTGACCTGGGGGTGGTGCGTCGCCAACGGAATTCGTGCATCGCGCACTTCCAGAACGACATCGACACGCTTAAGTTGCTCAAGCAGCGATCGTTCTGCTTTGGCGATGTGACCGGGATACCACTGGATGGGAGGGGAGGACATGGGAGGGATGAGGGATGAGGGATGAATGGGAGTCAGGGTAACCAGGTTTCAAGTTCAGCCTTTTACGCTAGTTCTGGAGACTTTCAGACAAAAGTTCTCGTTCAAAGTTCAGAATTTCGTCGGCTCTACCTAAATTCAAGCTCACCTGTCAAGGACTTTCAGAACTAGACTACCTGTACGGTTTACTCACAAACCTCCATCTTAAGCGCTTTCATCCCTCCTCCCTCCTCCCTCCTCCCTCCTCCCTCTCTTACGGAACAACCAGCACCGGACAAGGCGATAAGCTGATCACTCGATTGGTAACACTCTCGATCGCTCCCTCGGTCGTCAATCCCAATCCTCGGCAGCCCATAACAATTAAATCGGCTCCTACTTCGTCGGCAACATCGCAGATCGTGAAGGCGGGCTTTCCCTCTCGCTCTAGGACTTCGGGTTCGATGCCTTGCTGAGAAAAGAGATTTTTGGCATTTTGCAGGAGTTCTGCCACTGCTTCTGGAGAAGTCATGGTGTCAGGCGTAGGAGTTTCGCCAGAAGGCTCAACAACAGAGAGAATCACCAGCCGACTTTGATGAGTTTGTACCAGATCAGCAACCGTTTCAGCGGCTTGACGAGATTCGCGGCTTTGATCCACTGGAAACAGAACAGTCTTAAACATGAATGTTGTCTCCGAAATTCGGACAATTGAACAAAACGTTCTCTATTTTCTGAAGTTAGCGCACGATCGCTCAAATCTGCGATCGACGTGACAATTTAATGGAAAAATAGGAATAGGTAGAAAGACTCACTTAGGAGACCCATCCGTGCCCAAGAAGACTGTCAACAACTTATCCTCCTCTGATCTGCAAGGCAAACGTGTATTGGTGCGAGCAGATTTTAACGTTCCGGTAGACGATCAGGGCAACATTACGGACGATACCCGCATTCGGGCCGCTTTGCCGACGATTCAAAATCTCACATCCAAAGGGGCAAAAGTCATCCTTTGCAGTCACTTTGGGCGACCAAAAGGGGTGGATGATAAGCTGCGTCTGACTCCTGTATCTCAGCGTCTCTCTGAATTGCTCGGTCAGCCTGTTGCCAAAACCAACGATTGTATCGGAGATGAAGTGTCTGCCGCCGTCTCTCAGCTAAAAGAGGGCGATGTGCTGCTGCTCGAAAACGTTCGGTTTTACAAAGAAGAAGAAAAGAACGATCCCGAGTTTGCTCAAAAGCTGGCTGCTGTGGCTGACTTGTACGTCAATGACGCTTTTGGAACGGCTCACCGCGCCCACGCTTCGACCGAAGGCGTTACCAAGTATCTCAAACCTTCTGTCGCTGGGCTGCTGGTTGAGAAAGAATTGGAGTACTTGCAGAACGCGATCGAGCAGCCTCAACGTCCTTTGGCGGCGATCGTCGGTGGCTCCAAAGTCTCTAGCAAAATCGGCGTAATCGAAACGCTATTAGATAAGGTTGACAAACTGCTAATTGGCGGCGGCATGATCTTTACCTTCTACAAAGCTCGTGGTCTGAGCGTCGGTAAGTCGCTCGTCGAAGAAGATAAATTGGAACTCGCCAAAACATTAGAAGCTAAAGCCAAAGAAAAAGGGGTTGCGCTGCTGTTGCCCACGGATGTGGTTCTCGCAGACAATTTCTCAGCGGATGCTAACACTCAAATCGCCAGCATTGAGAGCATTCCCGACGGCTGGATGGGCTTGGATATCGGCCCTGACTCGATCAAAGTGTTTCAAGAAGCGCTGGCTGACTGTAAGAGTGTGATTTGGAATGGGCCGATGGGCGTGTTTGAATTTGATAAGTTTGCGGCGGGGACGGAAGCGATCGCCCACAC
>NZ_JBJPHU010000211.1:0-5364 GCF_052939515.1 Phormidesmis sp. 146-33 | reverse complement strand
TGAGGGATGAGGGATGAGGGATGAGGGATGAGGGATGAGGGATGAGGGATGAAAAAACGCCTCGATCGTCGGTAGCGATATCCTGTATTCGTTTTGGGCGGGCGACTTGATGCCACAAAAATAACGGGTGGAAGATCTGTTTCGATTAGCAAATCAACCATCCGTTTGTTCTGTCTATTTTAGTTGAGATTTTTAGTTGAGATTTAGGTCGAAGCGACCCCTTGTGGGTAACTCGAAGAGAGCGCCGTCTCCACCACATTCACAGGGGCGATCGGTTTGACATGACCGTTTGATTCGGCTGTGGGGGCGATCGCTTTAATGGGGTTGCGGGCTTCGATCAGAGCGATCGCTCGATTTACACTTTCTGGCAAAATTACCACCAGACTACCGGGCTTTGCAGAGTCTAAGGCTTTTTGAATCGCGGCCGTCTCGTCATGAATCACTTCACACTGAGCATCGGGCCTGATTTCCTGAATGCCTTGATGAATGCGTTGGGCCGCATCTCCGCGATCGCGTCCTCTCGTGTCGTCGTCTTCTTTGATGAGAATGCGATCGAAGATCTCCGCCGAGAGTTTACCCAGGGTTGCAAAATCTTCGTCACGACGATCGCCCGGCCCGCCGACCACGCCAACTCGCTCCCCGGTTGTCCAATTCCGCACAAAGCCGCCCAGCGCTTCGTAACTGTGGGGGTTGTGAGCATAATCGACCAGCGCATGAAACTTGCCTAAGTTAAACAAATTCATCCGTCCAGGAGTCTGTTTAGCCGACGCTTCAAACGTCACCAGAGCCGCCCGAATGTCCTCAATTCTCACCCCTTGAGCAAACGCCGCCAGACTCGCCGCCAACGCATTCGCAATCATAAAGGGGGCCCGACCACCCAGCGTCAACGGCACATTCACTGCCTGCTCGATGCGAAGTGTCCAGTCGCCTTTGAGAATTGACAGATAGCCATTTTCGTAGACGGCAGCCAGCCCGCCTTTTTGAGTGTGCGATCGAATCAACTCATTCCCCGCATTCATCGAAAAGTAGGCAATCTGAGCCGATGTGTGATCCGCCATCTCCGAAACGAGCGGATCGTCCGCATTCAAAACCGCATAACCGTTGGGCATGGCCGCCTCTGCGACAACGCTCTTGACTCGCGCCATCTGATCGATCGTGTCAATATCACCCAACCCCAAATGATCCGCCGCCACATTGAGAACTACCCCAACATCACAGGCGTTGAAGGCCAGACCCGATCGCAAAATGCCGCCTCGCGCACTCTCCAAAACCGCCACTTCTACGGTGGGATCTTGCAAAATCAATTGGGCACTTTGGGGGCCTGTGTTGTCTCCCGGTTCCACCAAATAATCACCGATGTAAGTCCCGTCTGTGGTTGTGTAGCCAACAATCTGCTGCGTCTGCTTAAAAATGTGGGCAATCAGTCGCGTCGTTGTGGTCTTGCCGTTGGTGCCTGTAATCGCCACGATCGGCACTCGACTCGGAGTCCCCGGTGGAAACAGCATGTCGATCACAGGTTCGGCCACGTTGCGAGGAATGCCTTCACTGGGGCAAACGTGCATTCTAAACCCAGGAGCCGCATTGACTTCGACAATCACTCCATCCACGTCGCGCAGCGGTTTAGAGATATCAGGCGTTACGATGTCAATGCCAGCAATATCCAGACCGATAATTTTGACCACTCGCTGCGCCAACCAGAGCGTTTCGGGGTGAATATCATCGGTGCGATCGATCGCCACGCCCCCCGTACTCAAATTGGCGGTTGCTCTTAGATAACAGATCTCGCCCACTGGCAAAACGGTTTCGAGGGTGTAGCCCTTTTTGTCTAACAGATCCCAACTGGTGCGATCGAGTTCAATCTTTGTCAGCACGTTGTTGTGTCCATCCCCTCGACGCGGGTCACGGTTGGTTTCCTCGATCAACTCAGAAATATTAGAGTGACCATCGCCGACCACATGGGCAGGCACTCGTTCGGCTACGGCCACCACTTTACCGTTGACCACCAACACCCGGTGATCTTGACCTGCGTAAAATCGCTCGACGATCACTGATTTAGACACTTCTTTGGCCGCATCATAGGCCGCTTCGGCAGCTTCCCAGGTGTTGATGTCGATCGTGATCCCCCGCCCGTGATTGCCATTCAAAGGCTTGATCACTAGAGGATAGCCGCCCAGATCTTGAATGGCTCCTTCTAGCTCATCCAAATAGCTGATCACGGTACCCCGTGGAACCGGAACGCCCGCCGATCGCAAGATTTGCTTGGTGCCTTCCTTATCAGACGCTAGTTCGACACCGAGAATGCTGGTGCGGTTGCTTAGAGTAGCTTGCAGTCGCTTTTGATGTACCCCAAACCCAAGCTGGATCATAGCGCGCGTGCCCAACTCCATCCAAGGAATGCCCCTCGTTTCGGCTTCTTTGACCAGGGTTTCTGTACTGGGCCCGAGCGCGCCATCTTGGGCATAGTCCCGCAGGTCACTCAAGTCTTGCGCTAATTCTTTTTCGGAATAGGTTCCAGTCGCCACAATGCTTTGACAAACTCGGACGGCTGCTCGCGCTGCATATCGTCCTGCTTGTTCGTGCTGATATTCAATCACAACCTGATAAACCCCAGGCATAGCGGTTTCACGGGTGCGCCCAAAGCCGACAGACATTCCAGCCAGTTCTTGTAGTTCGAGGGCGACATGTTCAATAATGTGCCCCATCATCGTGCCCTCCTGGACGCGACTCAAAAAACCGCCCCGGCAGCCAAGCGAGCAAAAATGCTCCATCAAACTGGGAAGGACGCTGACTAGACCTTGATAAAATCCGGGAATCTGATTGGAGGGAGATTCTGCAAATTCTTCTAGGTCAAGACGCATCACGACAAGCTTGGGTCGGCGAATGCTCCAGTAGTTGGGGCCACGTAACGTCTGGATCTTGAGTATTTTCATAAGGCTCAGTTAGAAGGACGGGCTGCTGGGGTGCGGCTATTGATCAAATAGAGGGGGTCGCCTGTGGCAAGCAATTATCCAGTTTCAAGCGCAGAAAAGCGATCGCACTGTCCATGACAAACAGTTCTGACAAAAAGCCTTTCTGATAAAAAGCACCGATCGGAGCCTTTAGCAAGCACGACCAATGACATCACCTGTCACGAATTATGAATTGACCTTACAGGCAACCTACCACATTAGCGGTGGGGATTGAGGGCGTTAAAGTGAGAATTAGCGGGGTTTCATGTCAAAATCTGAAGCTTTGAATTTTCTAAAATACAAATACTTGCGGCTCCCGGTTCTTAATTTTACACAACCGTCTAGTTAGTGGCTGGGAGTCACGGTGACTCGCTTGCGAAAGTCGTAACGGCTTCCTTGACTTAAGATATGAACTCTCAAATTGCACAAACATAGGGGATCGGTCGCGCCCACCTCAGCTTGATTGGTGTAGGTCAACTCGCCGGGGTCAATGATCGTGACGGTGCCTTTGCCCAAAACTTGCAGGGTGTCGTCTCCCTCAAACAGGGCGCAGGTGTCTTCATCAATGCCGATCCCTAAGCGATCGGGGTGGGCCGCGATCGCGCTCATCAGACGAGCCATCCGATTGCGATTATGAAAATGCTGATCCACAATCACTTCTGGAATAATGCCCAGCCCGTAAGTCATATCGACTAAAGAATGGTTGGGCGGTTCGCCGCTGCCGCCGCCTGCGATCATGTGGTGGCCCATTACGGCCGCTCCGGCGCTGGTTCCGGCTAGAGTGACGGCTCCTGAATGGGCGCGAGATTGCACAATTTTCATAATGGGGGTGTCTGAAAGCAAGCCACACAGCCTTAGCTGGTCGCCTCCCGTCATAAAAACGCCTGTACAGTCGGCTACATATTCTTGCAGCAAGGGATCGTCACAGTGGGCCCGATCGTAAATGTTTAGCACTTCTACCGCTTTCGCGCCCATCTCCGTGAAAATGGTATGGTATCGTTCTCCAATCACGGCCGGCTCTCGTGAAGCACAGGGCAAAATGGCGATCCGAGCGTCTTGACTGCCCGATCGCTCAAAAAAGTTGCGAAGAATATCGCGCCCGTGGACTTTATCTTCTGCTCCCCCAATGACCATAATGGCGGTATTTGTGGGCTGAGGCATGGTTGGCTCAAACGATTGCAACGCTAACTCTATCATGCTGTGTATCTGAGACGTGAAAGTCATGCTGGGGAACAGTTTAAGGGCTTATTTGAAACATTTTAATGGGGCCGATCTTCCGGGAACCGTTCTGAGTTTTGATTAATACGAATCATGCCAGATTATTAATCATAATTTAAGGAATTGACAAAATTTTTATGTGACAGGCTTTCTTGACTTTGGGGGTGAGGGGCTGTAGGGCGAAGATAGAGAAGTCAGCCGTTTGGGATCGAGGATTCCATAGCCTGTCATTCTAGCGAGCGGCTCAAACCGCACTTACCAACGCCAAGTCTGCTGTGGATCAGAAAAATGGTTTGACCCGTGAAGGTGGGTTTGTTGGAGTAGCCGCGACTTGATGCGTCACGTTTGTTTAATCCATGATTCTTAGCTCCCAGTCCTCAAAACTCTTTTACCTGACTCAAACATGCGCTTCGATATCGTGACTCTCTTCCCCGACTTTTTTGTCTCACCGCTCAATTCTGGGCTGTTGGGTAAAGCTCTGGCAAAACAAATCGCGGAAGTCCATTTGATTAACCCTCGTGATTTTGCCACAGACAAGCATCGTAAGGTAGATGATGAACCCTACGGTGGGGGTGTTGGCATGTTGATGAAACCGGAGCCAATTTTTGCGGCAGTCGAATCGTTGCCCGTTTTGCCCCGACGAGAAATCATTTTTGTCACGCCCCAGGGACAACCGATGAATCAACCGTTACTCAGGGATCTGGCGGTTAACTACGATCAGCTTGTCATCATTTGCGGACATTATGAAGGGATTGATGAGCGAGTGTTGAATCTGGTCGATCGCGAGGTGTCACTCGGAGATTTTGTGCTGACCTGTGGAGAAATTCCCGCGTTGGCGTTGTTGAATGGGACGATTCGCTTGATTCCAGGGACGATCGGTAAAGAAGAGTCTTTAAAATCAGAAAGTTTTGAAACGAGTCTGCTCGATTACCCTCAATTTACGCGACCGCCGCTGTTTCGAGAATGGCAAGTTCCGCCTGTCTTGAGGTCTGGCAATCATGCTGAGATCGATCGCTGGCGCAAACAGCAGCAAATCGAGCGCACCAAAACTAGACGACCCGACCTCTACCAAAAGTGGCTAAGTGAGGAAGCAGAACTTCGCGACACAGAGATTGAGAAACGGAAAGGGAAAGGGCGATCGTGAGATGAGGGATGAGGGATGAGGGATGAGGGATGAGGGATGAGGGATGAGGGATGA
>NZ_JBJPHU010000210.1:258-5518 GCF_052939515.1 Phormidesmis sp. 146-33 | reverse complement strand
AACCAGAATTCCTCTCTTAAAGTCCCCCAAAATTGGGGGGTTGGGGGGCAGAAGCTGTGAACAACGAAGCGAAAAAATTCTCATCGAATTCACGTTAAATTCAGACTGATATTAGTGAACTGGGTTAATGAACTGGGTTAATGATCTGGAGAGATTAGCTTTAACGCTATTTCTACGAAGGAAATGATCAAACGTAGGTGGCAGTGGTGAAACAATTGAGCGATCGTGTTTCAGGTGAGCAGAGCGATCGTTCTAACTTCTCGGAATGCGGGATAATACAAACAGAACCCGACGCTGAAACACCATGATTGCTCAAGACATTCGAGACTGGCAACGAGTCGCCAAAGCCTTTGAGGGCGTGTTGGGTAAAGAGGGAGTCGTTCGCAAAAAGGAAGAACTGCTGGTTTATGAATGTGACGGACTGACCAGTTATCGTCAACGTCCCGAAATTGTTGTCTTTCCGCGCACCACGGATGAAGTGGCCGAAGTCGTGAAGATCTGCGATCGCTTCCAGATTCCCTTTGTCGCCAGAGGATCGGGGACGGGGTTGTCAGGGGGGGCGCTGCCGATCGAGGGCTGCGTGTTGATTGTCACGGCTCGAATGAATCGCATTCTCAAAGTAGACCTTGAAAATCAGCGCGTCGTCGTTCAGCCAGGCGTGATCAACAATTGGGTGACGCAAGCCGTGAGCGGGGCGGGCTTCTACTATGCGCCTGATCCATCAAGTCAGATTATTTGCTCAGTCGGCGGCAATGTGGCAGAAAATTCGGGTGGGGTGCATTGTCTCAAGTATGGCGTGACGACCAATCACGTTTTAGGGTTGAAGCTGGTCTTACCGGATGGGGCGATCGTCAATGTCGGCGGTGAGCTTCCTGAAATGCCGGGATATGATCTGACGGGTGTATTTGTCGGCTCAGAAGGGACGCTGGGCATCGCCACCGAAATCACGCTCAAAATCCTCAAAACTCCCGAATCGATTCGCGTTTTGTTAGCCGACTTTACCAGTGTCGAAGCGGCTGGGGCGGCCGTCTCTGACATCATTAGCTCAGGTATCATTCCGGGTGGGATGGAAATGATGGACAACTTGAGCATTAATGCGGTTGAAGATGTCGTCGCGACGGGCTGCTATCCGCGAGATGCTGAGGCGATTTTGCTAGTCGAAGTAGACGGGCTAGAGGTCGAAGCCGAAACCTACAGTCAGCGGGTTGCTGAAATTTGTAAGCAAAATGGGGCGCGAAATGTCGCTGTTGCCACCGATGCTGACCAGCGCTTGAAACTGTGGAAGGGACGCAAGGCCGCATTTGCGGCGATGGGTAAGCTCAGTCCCGACTACTACGTGCAAGATGGGGTGATTCCGCGCACCAAGCTGGAGTACGTTTTGCGGGAAATTGCGTCGTTGGGTGAGCAGTACGGCTACTTTGTCGCCAATGTGTTTCATGCGGGCGATGGCAATCTGCATCCGTTGATTTTGTACGATAATGCCGTTCCGGGGGCGCTGGAGCAGGTTGAGGAATTGGGCGGGGCGATTCTCAAACTCTGTGTGCAGGTGGGCGGCAGCATTTCTGGTGAACATGGCATCGGGGCAGACAAGCGCTGCTATATGCCCGAAATGTTTACTTCAGCCGATTTAGAAACGATGCAATACGTTCGGCAGGCCTTCAATCCCAAAGGGTTGGCCAATCCAGGGAAGATTTTTCCTACGCCTCGAACCTGTGGAGAAGCGGCGAAATCAATGCCAGCGGAGTTTGGGAACGTCGATCGCTTTTAGCCCTTCCTGAAGCAGGGATCTGCTTAGTCGGCTTTGGAGGGAGGGGAAGACCATTCGCAAAAGACATCAATGCCGATGTGAAGGATGTAGAGCGCAACGGCGGTGGCGATCGCAGAGTCGATCGGCAGCGGAACCCCAGAAAGATTGACCAGGGCAGTGATCATTCCGGTGACTAAAGTTGCGTTGGCGGGATTCTTTTTGGCCCCCTGGATTAAGCTGCGGAGGCTGTCATTTTCGCCGCAAACTTCTTGCTGGACTCGCTTGAGAAGCAGTTGCCAGAGCGATCGCGTTTCGTCACCAAACGTTCGAGGTTCGCCGTAGCGATCGACATAGAGTTGGGCAAAGGTGGCTTCAAAGTTCTGGGTTTGTTCTAGAAGGTGCAGGGCTTGTGGGTCGGCGGCGGGAGATTGACGGAACTGGTTGATTTCTTCGAGGGTGGGAAAAGCGTTCATGATCTTTTAAAGGATTTTCTACCGTCGCAGACTGGTCTCCGGAGATTTTAGGAGACGAGTGTAGTTTGTCACAAGCCTTCTACTGATTTTGTATCATGCCGACGATCGAGATTCGACAAACAAGTGGATTTGAGGCGATCGTGGCGATCGCGGGATCAGAGTTTGAGATTGCGGTGGGTGATCCGTTTGCCGAACAAGATGAGAAGCGGTTGGAATGGTACTTTGAGGAGTGGATCAAGTTTCCATTTTCGGATGAGACGATCGCGCAACAAGTGGCGGAAAGTGTGCGATCGTATGGTGAAAATTTGTTTCAGCAGGTGTTTGGCGATCCAGAGGCTTATGTGGCTTATAAAAGTTTAAAAGTCAGTGAGTTAGAAATTCTGATCAAGGGATCGCCAGAATTTCAAGGGTTGCACTGGGAAGCGATGCGAGATCCGAAGGCGGCGCGGCCTTTGGCGATCGATTGTGTGATGGTGCGCCAGAAACGGGTGCAAGGCAAGGCGATTACGAGAGCGATCGAACCTTCGATGGTGCTGAATTTGTTGATTGTCACAGCGCGACCCAATGAGGAGAAGGATGTCGGGTATCGAACGATTTCGCGCCCGATGGTGGAGGCGATTCGAGATGGGCAGTTGCCTGTAAATGTGGAAATTGTCCGACCGGGGACGTACAAGGCGTTTTTGGATCATTTGGAGGCGAAACCGGAAGGGTTTTATCATGTCGTGCATTTTGATTTGCATGGCGGATTGATGGCGTATGAGCAGTTTCAGAAGTATGAGCCGACGGGGGAGAAGTATCGGTTTCAGCGGGGGGCGCGGCTGGAAAATCTGACTAAATACGCTGGAGTCAAGGCCTTTCTGTTTTTTGAAGGGGATGAGTCAGGGCAGGCGACTCCGGTGACGGCAGATGAGATTTCGAGGGAATTGCAAGATCGCGGGATTCCGGTTTGTATTTTGAATGCTTGTCAGTCTGGGAAACAAGTTAGAGCGAATGGGGATGTCGATCGTATTGATGAACGCGAGACCAGTTTGGGCGCTCGGTTGATGGATGCGGGGATGCAGATGGTGGTGGCAATGGCGTATAGCGTCACGGTGGATGCGGCCAAGGTGTTGATGCAGCGAGTGTATGGGGAGTTGTTTGCAGGGGAAGCGCTGTCTAAGGCGGTGAGAGCGGGGCGACGGGAACTGTTCGATCGCAAAAGCCGATCGGTGTATTTCAATCAGCAGGTGGATCTCGAAGATTGGTTGTTGCCTGTGGTGTATGGCAATCAGCCTGTAAATTTTGGGCTGCGGGAGATGACGTTTGCGGAGTCGGATGCGTATTTTGCAAATCAGGGGACGGAGTATCGGTTTGCGGGGGCGACGTATGGGTTTGTGGGGCGGGATTTAGATATTTTGAAGCTGGAGAAGGGGCTGCTGCGGCATGGGGTGATGCTGTTGCAGGGGATGGGCGGCACTGGGAAGACGACGCTGCTGCGCTATTTGCAGGATTGGTGGGTGCAGACGGGGTTTGTGGAGCGGGTGTTTTATTTTGGCTATGACGTGAGATCCTGGACGCTGGAACAGATGATGTTTGAGATCGCGTCTGTCATTTTCTCGGATGTGGAGATGCGGCAGTTTCAGGCGATGCAGTTTCAGGCGCGGGTGGGGCGACTGGTGCAGGTGGTGCGGAGTCGGCGCTATGGTTTGATGCTGGATAATTTGGAGTCGGTGACGGGGCAGGCGTTGGCGATTCAGAATACGTTGCCTGGGGAGGAGCAGGGGCGGATTCGGGAGTTTCTCGATCGCATTGCAGGCGGAAAGTCGATCGTGCTTTTGGGGTCGCGGAGTCGGGAGGAGTGGCTAAAGTCGGCGTATCGAGACAATCGCTATGAGTTGCGCGGGTTGGATCAGGAGGCGCGATCGCAGTTGTCCAAAAAGGTCTTGGAGCGGCACGTTTTGGATAGGGCAAGGCGGAAGGCGATTTTGGCAGATCGAGAGTTTGAGCGGCTGATGCGGCTGTTGGCGGGGTATCCGCTGGCGATCGAGGTGGTGTTGGCAAATTTGGCGCGGCAGAGTGTGGCGCAGGTGTTGGCGGGGTTGGATGCGGCGGATGTGGGGTTGGATCGGCCGGGTGAGAAGACGGAGAGTATTTTGAAATGTGTGGAGTATTCGCACAGCAATTTGTCAGCCGAGGCGCAAAAGCTGCTGCTGTGTTTGGCTCCGTTTAGTGGGTTTGTGCATCGAGACCTTTTAGGAAATTACGCTCAACAGTTGCAGGAGCTAGTACCGTTTCAGGATTATGCGTTTGAGCAGTTTGATGGGGCGGTGCAGGAGGCTCTTGATTGGGGATTGTTGGCTCCGATGGTTGAGGAGAGTCCGCAGTTGCTTTCGATTCAGCCTGTGTTTCCCTATTTTCTGAAGACGAAGTTAGCACAGCAGGATGAAAGGACTCGTGAAGCATTGCGAGAGGGATTTAAGAATCACTATTTGGGGTTAGCGGGTTATTACGAGCAGTTGATGGATTCTAAAGATGCACAGGAGCGGCAGTTAGGAATCTTCTTCTGCAAGTTGGAGTATGAGAACCTGTACAGCGCTTTGCAGATTTGTTTAGAGAGTCAAGCAAGGATTGATATCCTATTTTGTTTGGGTAATTACTTTGATTTAACCAATGATCCGAAAAGTCGATTGGAATTAGCTAAAACCGTTTGTAATGCTCTAGACACTTATCCAGAGGCATTTCTTCGCAGCAATTTCGGATATCAAGTAGCATTTTCTTATGAAAGAAAAGCAAGGAGTTGTCTTGAACTTAAACAATACTCAGAATCCAAATTAAGTTACGAAAGAGCTATCGAAGTCTATGATCTCCTGAGTAATTTGGAGGAACGACAGAAGCAGCTTTGGAAAGCTACAAACTATCACCACTTAGGCATTGTTGCCCAAGAACTGCGCGAGTATGAACAAGCCCATAACGACTATCAACAAGCCCTCCAAATCTATGTCGAATTCAACGATCGCTATTCGCAAGCCAGCACCTATAACCAGTTAGGCATTGTTGCCCA
>NZ_JBJPHU010000210.1:0-158 GCF_052939515.1 Phormidesmis sp. 146-33 | reverse complement strand
AGAACTGCGCGAGTATGAACAAGCCCGCAGTGACTATCAACAAACCCTCCAAATCTATGTCGAGTACAACGATTGCTATTCGCAAGCTTCCACCTATCACAACTTAGGCATTGTTGCCCAAGAACTGCGCGAGTATGAACAAGCCCGCAGTGACTATC
>NZ_JBJPHU010000034.1:0-68025 GCF_052939515.1 Phormidesmis sp. 146-33 | reverse complement strand
GGGGGCGAAGGATCTCAGCAATGACAGATCGATCGACGTGTGTGTACACGGCAGCATTAGTTAAGCAGGGAATAGCTGCCGTGAAGACAAATTAAACGCACCTAGACGAGTGGATGGGCGGCCAGTTCTCAAATCATCCCTCTCGCGGAGCGTGCCGCCAGCAGCAACCCCTCATCCCCCATCGCGAAGCGGATTATCCAAAAAGGGGAACAGATCATCGAAGTTCTCCCTCATCCCTTCCCTCACCCAATCCCCAACCTCTGCGTCGCCTGTCCATCCGCCGCTCCATAATCTGACCTCGAATCGACTGCCCCATGACTCAACGGCAATCGGATCGTAAATCGGCTACCCTGACCCTCTTGAGACTCAACCTCGATCGTGCCAAAGTGCAGTTCTGCCAGTCTGCGAGTGAGAGCCAACCCCAACCCCGTGCCTTCGTGTCTGCGCGAAACGGAGCCATCTACCTGCTGAAAAGGCTGAAACAACAAATGCTGCTTGTCTTGAGGAATGCCGATCCCCTTGTCCCAGACGACGATCTGCATATCACCTGCCTGCACTTCGACATCCAGCCCGATCTGCCCGCCTTCTTCAGAAAACTTGATCGCATTAGACAACAAGTTGAGCAACATCTGACGCACTCTCAACTCATCGGCCATCAAAGGCGGCAAATTTAATTGGATCGAGTGATGCACTTCTAGTTTGCGGCTGCGGGCCTGTTCGCTGACCAGTCCTAGCGTGTCTTCACAAAGTTCGTTGAGGGCGATCGGCACAATTTCTAGCCGCATCTGACCCGCTTCGACCTTGGAGAGATCCAGCACATCGTTGATCAATCCGAGGAGGTGTTGACCGCTCTGATTGATTTGCTGAATGTAAATTTCTTGTTTGGGATTGAGAGAGCCAAAAATCTGTTGCCGCAAAATCGACGAAAAGCCCAAAATTGCCGTCAGTGGCGTTCGCAACTCATGGGACATGTTGGCCAAAAATTCAGACTTGAGGCGGCTGGCTCGCTCTAGCTCTAGGTTTTTGGCGGCGAGTTCGGCTTCGATTTGTTTTTGCTGAGTGATGTCTCGTGTGATAAAGGAAACGGCTGTCGTGTTGTCTCGCTCATCACAGATGGGGCCAACCGACACCAGCGCCGAAAAGCGTTCCCCATTGCGACGACTGCACAACACCTCACCGCTCCACCCGCCCGCGATCGCCTGCTGAATCAACCACTGAGTTTGCCGCCGCTCTGGATAAAACACGCCCGAATTTTTGCCCAACAACTCGCCTAACTGCCAGCTAAAGATGCGACTGGCCGCAGGGTTGGCGTAGAGAACTTGACCGTCTAAATCGGTGATCACCGCGCTATCGTAGGCAGATTCTACGGCTCTAGAAAACATTTGCAGTTGTTTTTCGATCCGCTTGCGCTCGGTGACATCTCGCCCAATGCCAATGCCGCCAATCAGTTCACCAGTGCGGTGCAACAGTCGCCCATTCACTTCTAAATAAATCTCGGCCCCGACTCGCGGCTGAAGGACAAACTCAAAGTCTCTGAGTTCGCCTGTGGTCATCAGGTTGCCGAAAGCTTTGGCAGTTTTTTCGCGAAACGGAGGTGAAACAAACTCTAAGTAAGGGCAGCCTACAACGTCTCGGTCTTCACAGCCTAATAGTTTTTTCCCATAGGAATTCATGTAAGTGAGCCTACCCAACAGATCCACGGTATACACCATGTCATTTGCGGCTTCTACATAGGCTCGAAACAGTTCTTCTGATTGTCCGAGACTGAGTTCGATCGCACCCATCCGCAGAAAGGGATCGTCGGAATTGGAGTTCAACATTTTATGAGGGTAACCAGGTTCTGAGTTCGGCAGCGCTGGCGCGAAATTTACCTTACGTGGACAGCAGAAACACGACGGAGGGCAAGAGGGATTCAAACTTTCAGGGGTCGCGGGTCAGCTTAGAGATTTGGTAGAAGAAGAGATTTGGTAGAAGAATGGCTTCAAGTCCCTTAATCTCACCAGTCAAATCTACCCATTATGCTTAGATGCAGTTAGTTAGATGCAATTAGTTAGATGCAATTAGTTAACAGTGTCTATCAGGTTTCCACTTAGGCTAACAGGGTTTATACGGATCATCCCCTTGTGGATTTAATAAATTTAGCAAAGAGGATTCCGTATTTCTACAAGGTGTACTGGTGAAATGGCTGAGAATCTTGCGTCTATGAATACTTTATAAGCAAATCAAAAGATTATTCTGTGTAAACGCGATAAGTATAAATTCGGGAGTTGCCAAGATTGCGGATGCTGAGATGAAGAATCGCTGGTTGGGCAAAGACGATCACGCTTCCCCGGAGACGATCGCGTAGGATAATGCCTTTAGCTCATTTGGGAGAACGATCGATGTCAGTAGGTCGATTTGAGTGTCGCATTCCAGCCAGCCAGACCGAAGTCAATCAGCTTGGACAAATTCTGGCTCAGTGCTTTAACGCGCCCCCTGCTGATGAATCGGTCTACATGAGTCGCGTGGGCATCCAGAATATTCGGGTGTTGTGCGATCAGGATCGGGTGATCGGCGGTTTGGGACTGCTAGAAATGGGCCAATGGTATGGATCACGGGTGCCAATGGTGGGGATCGGCGGCGTGGGAATTTTGCCAGAATATCGGGGTCAAGGCGGTGCGATCGCTCTAATGCAAACCGTCTTGCAAGAACTTCACACTAGAGAAATCCCACTTTCAGTCCTGTATTCTGCGGCCCAACCGCTCTATCGCAAAGCAGGCTACGAACAAGCAGGCACTCTCTGCATTTGGAGCGTTTTGACGAGCGAACTTGAGATGAGAGCGGATCGTTTGCCGATCGAACGGGTTTCGCTCAATGTCGAGGAGTTTGCCACACTTTATCAACAGCAAGCCTCGCAAACAAATGGGTTCCTCGATCGCAATCCGTTTATCTGGCAGGGACTCCTAAACGCTGACAAAGGAATGCCACCCCATGCTTATCGGATCGGCACTGCCACCCAGCCAGAAGGGTATGTGATTTTTGAGCATCAGAACGAGGGCGACTATAGCCAGATTGTGATTCGAGATTGGGTGTTGTTGACTCCGGCGGCAGTGAGAAAGTTTTGGGCGTTTTGGGCGGTTCATCGATCGCAGGTCGATCGCATTCAATGGCGCAGTTCTGCGATCGAGGCGTTGTCTCTCGTGTTGCCAGAGCAAAAAAATGTCGAGATCAAAACCCACAGTCGCTGGATGTTGCGAATTGTCCATGTGCAAAAAGCGCTAGAACAACGCGGCTATTCCCCAGCCGTTTCGGCAGAGTTACACCTTGAGATTCGAGACGGTCTGTTTCCAGCAAATGCGGGCAAATTTATTCTTACAGTAGAGAAGGGGCAAGCAACCGTCACAAAGGGAGGGCGAGGCGACCTACAACTGGATGTCAGCAGCCTGTCACCGCTCTACACGGGATTGTTTTCGCCCGCTCAATTGCAGTGGTGCGATCGTTTGACGGGTTCGGATGCTGCGCTGGCGATCGCCACTCAACTTTTTGCGGGGTCGCCTCCCTGGATGCCTGATGCTTTCTAAACTGATGTGAATTCGATGGGAGGTTTTCGCTTCGTTGATCGCGTCTTCTGCCCCCCAAGCTGCCAATTTGGGGACTTTTAGATAAGACTCCGGTTCAAAGTCCCTCACTCGTGGGGGATCTAGGGGGCGAAGTCACTTGGCAATAAACGATCCTATTTAATTCGCGATCCTAAGTTGGGGGCTGAAGATCAAAACCTGCATGATGAGCAACTTCCTCCGCAACAGTCTCAATTGTTTTACCCTCTGTGTGGAGATGAGTCGAAAACCTCTCATCTGACAGCGATGCCAAGCGGCGCAAGAGTTGACTCCATCACCCCGCCGACGTAGCCGACGTAACCCTGAGACCGTAAACTCACGCCACACTGAATGATTCCGAAAGTCTTTAGGGCTTTCTCACTTCGACTACAAACTAGCACTGATCTGATAGACAGCACTTCAACAGCCTTTACATCATGAGTACTCTAGAAACCAATCATTTATCCCGATCGCTTCTCAGCCGCTATCCTGAATGTAGGCAAATTGTCAAAGCTGATATCAGTATGGTTGGATCGATCGAGCAAATTAGACAAACCCTCGCGACTTTAGACAAAAAAATTGAAGTGATCGGGGACGAGTTTTACAGCACTTACTCTGGCTATTTGACAGCCCTGGGACAAGTCGTACAGCAGCAGTTAATTTTGTCGGGCTACCACGTTTGCACCGAAGGCTACCCAGAAGCGTTTCTCAAACTGTCGCTCAGTCAACGCCAACAGCTTCAGCAAGCCTTAAAAGCTCTAGCCAAACGAGGCCAGACCGGATTGATTGCCTGCTTAAAACCGATCGCCCGTGAAGTCAATTCCGAGCCTCCAGCAGATACGCCTCCAGACACGTCAGACTTTTCTCAGGAAGTGATGAACCTTCCTAGTGACGCAGAAAATGCTTTAGAACTGTTGCTCAATGCGGCAAGGGCCAAACGCAACGCTCAAAAATCGCCCCCCACAACGCCCCTAGAAATTCTCGTACAGTGGCAAGAAAATCTAGAGCGCGCGATCGCTCAACAGCTACAAACCCTCTCGCGTGACACCAATCGTCTGCTACAACAGTCCGACATCTTACCCAAACACCTTCCCGAACCCGTCCTGGAAGCGGCAGCCAAGGCAGAAGGCGACCCCGTAGCGGGCACTCCCAATCTGTTGAATCTCTTGATTGAAGCCAGCGAAAAGTCTTCCAATTCTGACGAGAAAAAAGAACTCAGTGGTGCAATCCTTCACGTCGTCGCCGTTCAGCTTCGTCTCACCGAGCTTGAATTCAACGACCCAACCATCATGACCTGGCGCAACAAATTGAGAGATCTCAAAAAGCGGCTTCAAGTGTTGGCAAAAGAGTATCAAAAAAAGCAAACAGAACGAGCGATCGCCGAAGCCCAAGTCATGTGGCGCTCAACCTGGTCAAACGACGAATAATTTTGAGCCTTAACCGACGAACTAAAATTTCATCCCTCCTCGCGAAGCGGATTACCCCCAAAGGGGAAACAGATCATCGAAGTTCTCCCTCATCCCTTCCAAAATTCTCTGTCCTAAAGAACTATCCAAAATCTAGACATCTTGCCTATGCTGGAAAAGGACAGCGACAGGAAAGCAGAATGGTGGCCAGTCAGAGGATTAAAATTGCCGTTATCGGAGACATTCATGACCTTTGGGATCACGAAGACGAAGCGGCACTTAAAGCGTTAGACGTTGACTTAGTGTTGCTGGTAGGTGACTTTGGCAACGAATCTGTCGAAGTTGTTAGGGCAATCTCTCAACTTAGCCTTCCCAAAGCGGCAATTTTGGGCAATCACGATGCCTGGTACAACGCGACTGATTGGGGAATTAAGCAGTGTCCTTATGATCGCCGTCGAGAAGACCGCCTTCAGCAACAGCTTGACTTATTGGGCGACAGTCATGTGGGATATGGCAAGCTTGACTTTCCTAAACTGGGCGTGAGCGTGGTGGGCAGCCGTCCGTTTAGCTGGGGTGGCTCGACCTGGAAGAATGATAAGTTTTATCGCGATCGCTGTGGAGTCAATAGTTTTGAGGAATCCGTCGATCGCATTACTGCGGCCGCTGATAGCACGAATCACGAAATCGTCATTTTTATCGGTCACAACGGCCCAACCGGATTAGGCAATCTGCCCGAAGACCCCTGCGGCAAAGACTGGCAACCGATCGGCGGCGATCATGGCGATCCTGATTTTGAGCAGGCGATCGCTCAGGTTCATCAATCTGGCAAAACGATTCCTCTGGTTGCTTTTGGTCACATGCACCATACGCTACGCCACACAAAACAACAACTGCGCCGATCGATTCACACGACCGCCCAAGGAACGGTTTATCTAAACGCAGCGAGAGTGCCGAGAATTGTGCAAAATCAGGGCGATCGCTTGCGGAATTTCTCTCTGGTGACGCTCGAATCGGGGGTCGTCTCCCAGGCTTCGCTGATTTGGATGGATCAAAACTTCAACGTCAATTCGGAAACGATTCTCTACAGCGCTCAGAGGAATGTGCAGACAATGGCGGAATCGATCGCTTAGGAATGAGAATTAAATAACTTCGACAATTGTAGAGTCTCGGATCGCCCTCCTCACGAAGTGGGCGAAGCCCTCGCCAACCCTTCTCCCCAGGGAGAAGCTACCGTGTACACACAAGTCGCTCGCTGCTTCGTTTCAGTCGGCTTCAGCCCCCTAAATCCCCCAAATTTGGGGGACTTTGAAACCTGGAAATTGCTTTCAATTGAGGAAGCCTTCTCGTTCAAAGTCCCCCAGAATGGGGGATTTAGGGGGCGAACCCTAGATGAGCCGAACCGAGAAGAATTTGTGTGTACACAGTAGCCAGGGAGAAGGGGGCTAGAATCTGGTTCCCTCTCCTTGGGGAGAGGGCTAGGGTGAGGGTGAAATTTCGGAGTTATTTAATCCACGATCGCTTAGATAGAATTCGCCTTTTGTTTAACGTGAATTCGATGAAATCTTTGGCTGCGGTTGTCAATCTAGAAAAGCAAGCTAAATCCTTCACCCGTGAGGGACTTTGCACCGCAAATCCAGTCTAAAAGTCCCCGAAATTTGGGATTGGAGGACAGAAGCGCTGCACACCGAAGCGAAAAAACTTCATTGAACGGACATTCGGTTAGTCGTCGTCTCCCTTCAACAGGTCGATCACCTCGTCGATCGTTTTTCCCAAAATCCGCGCCAGAGGCGAAAGTTGAGAACTCTCTACTTCGACACCGTTGTAAAGGTTTCGCAATTCTTCGCGAGAGAGTCGGTAAGAATCGCAAAACTTGGCAAATTCTTCAGCAGTGAGGTCAAGTTCGGACTGCCGCTCTCTAAGCAACAGGGCGATCAATGCCGTCCCGCGAGGAGATCTGCTGGCTTTATTGAGATAGTGCTGCATCAGGTCGTCTACGCTGTCTGTGCTGCCGCCTTCTCGCGCAATCAGGTCATAACACGCCAGCATTAGAGCTTTTTGGAGCCTTTCGGCATGGTTGAGCGTGGTGATCGTTTCTTTAGCGGCTTTTAAGTGACAAAACCCCACGATCGCGCCTTCATGAGAGATAGGAACGTAGGTGTCTTGAGCGTCAAACTGCCAGGATTGAGAAGGCGATTGCGAATGAGGGATGATTCAGTAGATGGAGGGGGTCAAAATTCCTCATCTCAGTCTGGACAAATTTACATCACATCAAACAAAACGGTCGTCATATAGCGCTCGGCCCAGGCTTCACCAAAGGCTTTTTCTAACACGCGACGGGTTTTGTCATTTTCCTGCTGACGACCGCAATAGTAGCGCTGCCCTGCCAAAATTTCGGCGGCGGTTTCGGGAGTAGAGGGAGTGGCGATCGCGCGTTGACAGTGCAATTCTAAATACGCCTCAACTCGTGATAGAAATAGCGCTTCTTCTTGAGCATCGCCAGGGCGCACAAACAGACAAAACGGAGAAAAAATCTCGCCCCATTCTGGCAAGTCACGCGGCTGAGAAAAACTAGCCGACGGCAGCGCTTCTAACCCCAAACGGTATGCTTCAGGAAGCTGGCGTTCTGAATTGGTAGGAGATAGATCCACGATCGCTGCACTGATTTGCCCCCGGCCGCCCACCAGATCGCAGCCAAACATCGGTAGGGCATAGTCCGATCGGGGAAACATAACACAATGTAGGATATCCAGCATCGTTCCCACTCTAGCCAGTTCGAGGTGGAGTTTGCGAAACTGCGGCGTTTGATAACAGCGGTTTTCAATGATCAGCTTTTCGCCTTCCATGCGCCCTTCTACGTAGCCCAGATCGTCAGGCAGGTGGTAGGGTGAAAGCGCCAAATGACGGTGCCAGACGGCTTCGATCGTGTCTGCTAAATTGCGAATCAGGGGATGTTGTTGTTCGCGCAGAGAGGGGGTGGAGAGAGGAGACATATTCAAAAAGCGGTTGCTGATTGCTCATTTAGGATATCAGGTCAGCGATCGCCCAAACGGATCAACACTTTAAAACTTGACGGTAAAACTTGACGGTAAAACTGGGTGCTATGGCTGGACAAATTCTGGGTGATCACTACGAAGTGGAGCGAGAACTTGGAAAACAAGAAGGACGCTGGACGCTGTTGGCGCGTGACTTGAATACACAGGAGCAAGTGGTAATCAAGCTGTTGTGTGTGGATGAAACGCTGCGATCGGACGATCTGAAACTATTTGAGCGCGAGGCAGAAACGCTAAAGGCTTTGACGCATCCCTGCGTGCCTCAATATTTGGGCTATTTTGAACACCGTTTGCCGATCGGAAAAGCCCTGGCCCTCGTGCAAACCTATGTGCCCGGAAGGTCGCTAGAAGCCTGTCTCAAAATTGGGCGCACCTTCACCGAGGCGGAAGCCAAACAGATCGCAAAATCGCTGCTCTACATTCTGATTTATCTACACGGACGCAAGCCGCCCACGATTCATCGCGACATCAAGCCGAGCAATATTGTGTTAGCCGATCGCCGCACGCATCTGGTCAACTTTGGGTCGGTCAAAATGCTGTTGAGTCAAGAGGGCAACGCCTTCACTGCCGTCTCGACCCACGAATACACCCCACCCGAACAGTTTGGTGGCAGGGTTTTGACGGTTTCTGACCTCTACAGTCTGGGGGTGACGCTGATCGCGATCATTACCGGACGATCGCCCAAGCACCTACCCCGCAAAGGAACCAAACTAGACTTTGAGCAAGTCGTGGATCTCAGCCCTGCCTTTTCAAATTGGTTAAGCTGGATGACAGAAGCGAATCTCGATCGTCGCCTCAAATCCGCCAAAGAAGCACTGCAATCGCTAGAGGCAGGAGGTTGACGAAAAAGCAGGAGGAAAAAGTCGTTGTTGGATGATACACAGCCAGTTTTGGAAGGGAACGATCGCTACGAGATTCGACAATCCCTCGGCAAAAAGTCGGGGCGACAAACCTGGCTGGCGTGGGATCGGCAGACTCAAGAACGGGTCGTGATTAAGCTGCTGAGTTTTAGCCATGACTTTGAATGGGATGACTTAAAACTGTTTGAGCGAGAAGCGGCGACGCTGCAAGCCCTGGATCACCCCGCCATTCCTCGATATCTGGACTTTTTTGAATTTGATCAAGGTGACCGAAAGGGCTTTGCGCTGGTGCAAACCTACATTGAGGCAGAGTCTCTAGAACAGCATCTCAGAGCGGGACGATCGTTTACCGAAGCGGAAGTCGAACAGTTAGCCAGAGAACTATTAGAGATTTTGCGCTATCTGCACGATCGCCAGCCGCCTGTGATTCATCGTGACATCAAGCCGAGTAATGTGCTGTTGACCAATCGATCGGGCAACCGTCCTGGTCAGGTGCATCTCGTAGATTTTGGCTCGGTGCAGACGTTGGCAGCTAAGGAAGGGGGCACGATTACCGTCGTCGGGACTTATGGCTACATGCCGCCTGAGCAGTTTGGCGGACGGGCGACTTCAGCTTCTGACTTGTACAGTTTGGGCGCGACACTAATTTATCTGACCACGGGGCAACATCCCGCCGATCTGCCTCAAGAAGATTTGAGAATTCAGTTTGAGCATCTAGTTAATCTCAGTCCCAGTTTTGCCCATTGGCTGAGATGGCTGACCGAGCCGAGTCTCAACAAGCGTCCCACTTCTGTCCAGCAGGCCCTTCAGGGATTAGATGATCGCCAAATTCAAGAAGCACATTCTACTGTCATTGAGAAGCCCGTCGATCGACCGAGCCACAGCAACATTGTAGTGACTCACACAATTAACACTTTAGAAGTTTCTCTTCCCATTAATCGGCTGATTCTTGAGAAGTTTGCGTCGTTTACGCCGATTGTGCTTTTGACATCGGGGATGTTGATCTCATTATTTGCATCAGCGGTGTTCACTTCGGGGTTTGCGTCAATACCGATTTTGGGAATGCTTTTATTTCTGGTTTCGGGAGCGGGAGGAATTGCAAGTCTGCTGATTTTGTTTGCAGGGCGGGCAACGCTGACGATCGACCCCCTAAATGTCAGGCTAATTCGCAGGATCTTCCGCTTCAAATACGGACTGCCTTTTTGGGCACGTCGCCGCTACATTTGGAAGCTGGTGCTGGTCGATCGTGGACATCGTTTGCACCTGTGGATTGGGACTCAGAAGTGCGAATTTGTGGGGACTTTAGACGAAATGAGTTGGCTGGCGTATGAATTGAGTGACTGGTTGAGACTGCCGATCGAGCGAGAATAATACAATGCCAGTTCGATGAATTTTTCCGCTTCGTTGCTGAGGGATTCGCCCCCTAAATCCCCCATTCTGAGGGACTTTGAATCAGCATAATTTCTTTGAACTCTGGAACTTTTTCTTTGTCAAAGTCCCCCAATTTGGGGGATTTAGGGGGCTGAAGCCGATCGAAACGAAGCGAGTCCCTCTCATCGAACTCCTAAGAAAACGCAGGTTTCTTTCGCTCTTCCCGCAGGTGCGCCTTCGTTGGAGACTAACGTTAATACAGAGGCGCAGATTACCGGGTGAAAGGAATCAGTCAAGCCGACAGGCTGTCTGATTGATGTAGATCAAATGGGGTTCATGCCACAACGATCTCGGACATGAGTTGGAAGTTGAGCGGCAATGAGTTGCTGTGAGTAAGGATGCTGGAGTTTGGTAAAGTCTGAGGAATTGATGGATTCCACAACTGCGCCCTTGTACATGACTGCAACACGATCGGCCAGATAAGCCACGGCCGCAAGATCGTGAGTAATGAACAAGTAAGATAAATGAAATTGCTGCTTCAGATTCAATAGTAACGCTAAGATTTGGGCTTGAGTCGTCACGTCTAGACTAGAAACAGGTTCATCGAGAACAATGAGTTTTGGCTTGAGTGCGATCGCTCGTGCAATGGTAACGCGCTGCAACTGTCCGCCGCTAAACTGATGCGGAAATTTATCAGCATCCGCCGCCGTTAGACCTACCGTTTCTAAAAGCTGAATCGTTTGATCAGTTGTTTCTGCTGCTGTAATTTTCAGATAGTTTCGCAATGGTTCACTGATAATTGCTTTGACCTTAAAGCGAGGATTGACCGCGCCAAAACTGTCTTGAAACACAACCTGCATGTCTCGTCTGAGCGATCGCAATTCCCGCGTTCTTAGCTGACTGAGTTCTTGATCCAGAAAATAAGTTTTGCCGCGATCGGGCTGTTCTAGACCCAAAACAATTCGCCCTAATGTACTTTTCCCGGCTCCGCTTTCGCCAACGACTCCTAGACAACTTCCAGATTCAAGCTCGATCGACACATCTTGCACAGCGGGAATGCACTGTGTTTCACCACTCCAACCCAGTCGAAGAGAGTAGCTTTTAGAGACATTTTGCACAGATAGTAAGCTCATTGTCTTTCTCCGATGCGATTGATCAAACGGGAGTCTAACAGCGATCGCGTATATGAATGCTGCGGATGGTCAAACAACTGCTCTACACTCGTTTGCTCAACAAATTTACCGTTCCACATGACTGCAACATCATCCGCCATTTGAGCAATCACCCCTAAATCGTGAGTGACTAACAAGACTGCACAATTAGTCTGCTGCTGAAGTTGTTTGATCAGGTTTAGAATTTGCATTTGTGTAATCACATCTAGAGCGGTTGTTGGTTCATCCGCAATTAGCACTTGTGGCCGCAAGGAGCGCGCGATCGCAATCATGACTCGTTGTAGCATTCCGCCACTCAGTTGAAATGGGTATTGGCGCAGGATGCGTTCGGGTTCAGTGAGTCCGACAGCTATGAGATGTTCGATCGCAATCGAGTGAGCGTCCGCGTGGGAAAGCGATCGGTGAGCGTGTAGTGTTTCAACAAATTGTCTTTGAATCGGCGCGATCGGGTTAAAGAAACTTGCCGGATTTTGCAGCACAATACCGATCTTTTGTCCGCGAATTTTCCGCAGTTCTGCCGTTTCTAGCCCAATTAATTCTTGTCCTAAAAGCTGAATGCTCCCTTGAATCGTTGCACCTTGCAATAGACCAAGAATCGATAAACAAGTTGCACTTTTACCGCTACCACTTTCGCCAATAATGCCTAAAACTTTGCCAGGTTGTAGCTGAAAGTTGACATTGTGAACAATAGAACGCCCTGAAAATGCAACCTTTAATTGATCAACCGTTAAAACCGCGTTAGACATGTTCTAGTTTCGTCTTTAAAGTTTCAGATTGCCGCTCCATCCGGGGGTCAAGCACATCGCGCAGCACATCCCCAACGAGATTAAATGCCAGAGTTGTGAGAAAAATCATTAGACCAGGATAAAGCATGAGTTCTGGTTGACGACGAAAATACTCGCGCCCATCATTGATCATTGCTCCCCATTCTGGCGTAGGGGGCTGAATCCCAAGTCCCAAAAACGATAGTCCTGCAATGTGTAAAACAATATGACTAACATCGAGTGTTGTCAGTACCGTTAGCTCGATGAGCGTGTATGGCAAAATGTGCCGGAGCATAATTGGAATGGCACCCGTACCAGAAACGATCACCGCCTGGACAAAGTTACTTTCTTTGACGCTCAAAACCCGACTGCGAACAATCCGCGCATAGCCCGCCCAGTGAGTTGCGACTAAGGCAAGAATGAGATTATTAATGCCGCCGCCGAGTGTGCCGACGATCGCAAGAGACAAAATCAGCGAAGGAAATGCGAGAAACACATCACACACCCGCATAAGCCAATTATCGACTCTGCCGCCTACATAGCCTGCAACTAGCCCGACGAGTAGACTGATCGAAGTCGTAAACATGACGACGATCAGAGAAATTGACAGTGAGGCTTGCCCTCCATAGATTAGACGGGAGAGAACACAGCGACCGAGATGATCTGTCCCCAGTGGAAAAATAGCACCAGGCGGCTGAAGCTTTTTCATCAAATCAACCGCTAAAGGATCGTGCGGGGCAATCTGCGGCGCAAACAGTGAGAGAAGCAGCACGATCGCAATTAAGCTGAGACTAAACCAGGCTAGCCTACGATCGAGCAATTTTTGCAAAATGGTCATGACTATAGTTCCTGTTTACCAAAACGAATGCGCGGATCAAAATAGCTATAAGTCAAATCAACCATGAAGTTAACTCCAACAAACAGCACTGCGGTCAGACAGACATAGCACTGAATCATTGGATAGTCACGATTGAGAATTGATTGCACTGCAAATCGTCCGAGTCCAGGTAGCGCGAATACATTCTCTACGACGACCGTTCCCGCTAAGAGGTGAGCAAAACTTAAGCCAAACACCGTAACGACTGGCAAGAGTGCATTCTTTAACCCATATTGCAGCACTACCAGTCGCTCTGACAGTCCTCTTGCCCTTGCGTACAGGACATAGTTTTGATTTAGACTTTCGAGCATCCTGCCGCGCAGCAATCTTGCATAAACTGCCGCAGGTGCAAACGCTAAAGTAACTGATGGTAAAACCCAATCCAGGATCGAGCCGCGACTTGTAATCGAAAACCAGCCGAGCTTGAAACTAAATACATACAGCAGCAAAAATCCCAGCCAAAAACTCGGCATCGATACGCCAGTGTAAGCAAATAGCCGACTCACCTGATCAAAAACAGTATCTCGATACAAAGCAGCTAAAATCCCCATTGGCAAACTTACTACAAAAATCAGCACCGTTGTACAGAGCATCAGCATCAACGTTGTCGGAATGTAGTTTATGACTTCTTGTAAAACTGGCTTGCCTGTCACGAACGATCGCCCAAAGTCCAATCTTAAAACGTGCCAAAGCCAGTCTAGATACTGAATCAAAAGTGGACGATTTAGACCGAGCTTTTCTCGCATGTCTGCGATCGCTTCTGGGGTCGTCGGAGTGTCGGCGGCTCGAAGCACAACAACAGCAGGATTGCTGGGCATGAGTTGAAGTAAGAGAAATGCCACGATCGAGATTCCTATCAGAACTGGAATCAATTGCAGGCTACGCCTAAAAACATAGTGGTTGGTTAGTTTCACAGGATTAGAAAGAGGTTAAGACTTGCTGAGTTTGCTAATGGGGACTTGATAAGCTTGGGGCATAAATTCAAATCCAGAGAGGTTTTTGTGCAATACGGCAACATTCGTAGAGTAAGAAATCGGCAGATAAACGGCTTGTTCATGCAGCGTCGTGAGAATGTCTCGATAGAGCTGTTGGCGCTTTTCTTTCTGAGTTGTTGTCAATACTTCGCCAATCTTACGATCGATCTCTGCTTTCATCGGCAGACCCTGTTGTGCAGCATAGTCGGCATGACTTGGAACACGCATCGATGACACCATTGCTTGAGGTTCATAAGGCGGGCCCCAAGTCTCATTCACAATCAAATGAAACTCACCGCTTGCTTGCCGCTCTCTCCAGGCTTGCCTTTCCTCACCCAGTAGCTTCACCTCGATTCCCACGGTTTTCAAATCAGCTTGAATGGCTTCTGCGACCGCGCGATCAACCTTGTTGTCCCCCCCAAACGATAAGTCAAGTGTCAGTGGCTGACCGTTTTTCTGGCGGATCGCTTGTCCTGCGGGTTGCTGCCATCCAGCCTGATCGAGTAGCGCTTTGGCGCGATCGACATCATAGGAATAAGGTTGTAACTCAACATTGGCATAAGGCACTTCTTTTGAAAAATAGGTATCTGCTTTTTGCTCTGTGTTGTAAAAGATGGCTGTTACGATCGTATCTTTATTAACACTATGCTGAATGGCCTGCCGCACTTTGAGGTCTTTGGTTGCGCCGCGATTGGTGTTGATTGCCAAGGCTCTCGTGTTCAAAGGGGGAGAGACTTCTGCAATGTATTGACCAGAATCACGCAGTTGCCGAAATGAGTCGAGGCTAATTTCATCGCTGCCATAGATCAGATCGACTTCGTTTTTCTCAAATGCTAAAACTCGTGTCTCGCTATCTGGAATGATTTTGACGGTAACTTGTTCGAGTGCTGGTTTTTGACCCCAGTAGTTTTCATTGCGCTTAAAAACGGCGTAAGTATCTTTCCGATAGTCAGAAAGCACCCAGGCTCCAGTCCCAATTGGCGCTCTAATTCCTTGAGCAGTGGTTCCGCTGTCTGGAAACGCTTTGGGCGACAGAAAGCGCACAGGGCGAACTAATGTGAGTTCTCAACAGGTACGGTTTCTTATCGGTTAAATGTGGCAGTTGAACAGGCTGAAAGCTTTCGTGATTTTGTTGACAGCGATCGCATCTTTCTTGCACCCAGTCTCGCCTGGAAAATTAGCCCCCGCACAATGCTGTCGTTTGAAGGATCATTTATCAAAGATGAGCGACCGATCGATCGGGGACTTGTTGCATTAGGTAGAGGTGTGCCTGATGTCCCGATTAGCCGCTATCTCGGCCCCGGAAGCAAACCAAATGAGTTTGATGAAAAACGAGCCTACTTATCTCTCGATCATCAGTTTAGCGATCGCTTATCTTTTCGCAGTACTTTACGCATCACAAGCAGCCAGGAACTCCGCCCTCTAACGGTTCAAGCAGGCAATCTCCGCCCAGACAATCGGACTGTCCCACTCAATACAAGTACCATTGATCAGCTATTTGATACTTACACCTGGCGAAATGATCTAATTAGCAAGTTTAATACTGGCCCGATCAGACATACACTTTTAGCAGGAATTGAGCTGACAAAAATTTCTGGCTGGTTCAATAACAACTTCACCGGAACAGCTACCCCAATTGATTTGTTTAACCCAAACTATAACAGTGTTGTCATCTCACCCTTGCGTCGTCGCCCAGAACTGGATGTCAACAGTGATGTTAAAACATTGGGCATCTATCTACAAAATCAGATTGATCTACTAGATAACCTCAAGCTTGTTTTAGGTGGACGGTTTGATACTTATGATCAAGAAGAAATCCGTCCTGGCGCTCCAGCTTTGAGTATTCAGCAGACTGGAAATGCTTTTTCTCCAAATGCTGGACTGGTATATCAACCGAGCAAAACGCTTGCTTTCTATGCAAATTATGCACGATCGTTTCAGCCGCAAATTGGGCGAGATCTCGATCGAGAAACCTTCAAGCCCGAACGGGGAACACAATACGAAATTGGGGTCAAAGCTGATTTGATTCCCAATCGACTGTCTGCCACACTCGCAGGCTACAAAATTACAAAAACGAATGTATTGACCTCTGACCCAAGAGATCAAAATTTCTCAATTCAAGTGGGAGAACAACGCAGCCAAGGCATCGAACTGGATATCGTCGGGGAAGTTTTACCTGGCTGGAACGTGATTGCTTCTTATGCTTACACGGATGCTGAAATTGCTCAAGATAATCGCTTCGCCGCAGGCAATCAGCTTGTGAACATTCCTTACAACACTGCCAGCTTGTGGACGACTTACACACTGCAATCAGGCAGGCTCAAAGGGTTAGGCTTTGGAGCAGGTGTGTTTTTTGTAGATGGGCGATCGGGCGACTTAGCAAACAGTTTTGAAGTTCCAAGCTATGCGCGGGTCGATGCGGGCATTTTCTACAACACGGGTAAGGTTCGAGCAGGACTCAACTTTAAGAATCTGTTTGACACGGTTTATTTTGCGGGTACACAAAGCCGTTCAAGTATCATTCCTGGGATTCCTTTTACCGTTCAAGGCAGCTTGTCTGTTCAATTCTAAGTTTGCGATGCAGGCGATTCCTTCTGAGGAACGAACTTAGTAACAGCGTTGCTGATTGGCTGGATTTGTGGAAGGTGTCCATCTTTTCGCCCCCTAAATCTCTCAATTTTTGGGGACTCTAAACATTGGCTTTCCCTCTGCTTTGGGCAATTCATCCCCTGATTCAGCAACGCCCGAAAGATTTCATCGAATTCACGTTGGCTTAGATGGAGACGACTGTCAGGGAGCATGTCACTTTTGCAAAAGGATAGGCAATTCGCGAAAACAGGGAAGTTGATTTACAAGCAAGCCCATGACTCCGGGACAAGAACAAGCCTTACAAAAACATGTTCAAGCCATTGCTGAGATTCTGTCCGAAGATACCCCATCGGAACAACTGAAAACGTTAGGCGGGATTGAGCAAGCTGTGCGCGAACAGATGCAAAAACATGTCATGCCAGAAGAGGGAATTTTTTTATCAACACGACGACCAGAAGGACTCCAGGACGTTCTCGCACGGTTAAAAGTATCCTTGGAGAACTCAGACTGAGCCGTAGGCAAGCGGAACAGCTAGGGGTTGCCTCGCACCAGCGATTGAGTCCCTATCTGGAGATGCGCTGTTTACGGGTGAGTGCCAATGTTTCGTACCAGCACACCGAACAAAATATCGAACTGTTCACGGGGATTCGAGTCCCCGCCAAAACGCAGCAACGCCTGGTGCATCGCCCAAGCTTTGAGTTGCCGCAGGCTGAACAAATGATTGAGGAGTTGAGTGCCGATGTCGGTAAGATTCGGGTCAGAACTCCTATCGGAGAGGAATGTCGCTGGTTGGACTACGAAAGTGTGCGCCTGCATGAGTTTGCAACGGGTGCTTGTTTTCAAGACAATCAGCAGCTAGTTAATTGGGTTCACCAGCAACCCTTGAATTCGCCATTGACTTGTTTGGGGGGATGGGCATGATGGCATCTGGAACTTGATCAAGCCGATGGCTCCTGACAGTCAGCGACGAGAGATTCTCGATGTGATGGAGAATCTAGAGAAAGTAGGGGGTTCAAGGCGGCGCTTAGAGACCGCAAGGGCTTTACTTTGGAAAGGCAATGTCAAGACCACCTTGGGTCTATTTGAATACTGTCACTGCAAGCAAGCAGCGAACTTCTGCGCCTATCTGCGTAAACACCACCACCGGATTGTGAACTATGAGGACTACCAGAGTGAGCAGATTTGTTCAATTGGCTCAGGAGCGGTTGAATCAGCCGTCAAGCAGATCAATCGGCGTACTAAACTCTCTGGGGCACAGTGGAACTCAGAGCATGTCCCGCAAGTGTTGGCTCACCGCTGTGCTTATCTCAATAACTTATTAACTGTCTAAATTATTCTGCCTGCAAAACTGACATGCTCCCTTACTAAGACGACCCAACAAAAATAACCCCCAGAGATAGATTCTCCAGGGGGTAAAGTGCTAAAAACTTCAGGCACTTTTAGCAGGTGACGACCTTTAGCCGCGTACTGCCACTTCTACCAGGGCTGATTTTAGCGTCGCCGCCTTGTCGGTCTGCTCCCAGGGAAGCTCTAGATCGGTACGCCCAAAGTGACCATAAGCCGCAACTTCTTGATAGAAGCGACCACCTCGCTCTCCAGGCAACCCACGCAGATTAAAAGCCTGGATAATGCCAGCCGGCCGCAGCTCAAAATGCTCATTGACCAACGCCAAAAGCTGATCTTCGCTGACCTTGCCCGTGCCAAAGGTTTCGATCATGATGCTCACCGGACGAGCCACCCCGATCGCATAGCTTAATTGCACTTCGCACTTGTCAGCCAGCCCTGCCGCCACAATGTTTTTAGCCACATAGCGAGCCGCATACGCCGCACTGCGATCGACCTTGGTGGGATCTTTGCCCGAAAATGCACCGCCACCGTGACGAGAATAACCGCCGTAGGTATCGACGATAATCTTGCGTCCGGTCAAACCTGAATCGCCCTGCGGCCCGCCGATCACAAACTTGCCCGTTGGATTCACCAAAAAGCGCGTGTTTGCGTCAGGCTGCACTTCGATGTCGCTAAAAATGGGCTGTACAACCAGCGTCCATAAGTCTTCTTTGATCTTGGACTGCACGCCCGCTTCGTCGGAAATGTCTCCGATCGCTGCCGTGTGTTGCGTTGAGATCAAGATTGTGTCGATGCCGACGGGTCGATCGTTTTCATACAGCACCGTCACCTGCGTTTTGCCATCGGGACGCAAGTAAGACAGTTGACCCGTTTTGCGGACGGCTGCCAGTTTGCGAGAGATGCGGTGAGCGAGGCTAATGGGCAAGGGCATCAGTTCGGGCGTTTCATTACACGCAAAACCAAACATAATTCCCTGATCGCCTGCGCCAGTAGAATCTAGAACTTCCTGGCTCGATTCTTCGCGAGTTTCTTGGGCAGTGTTGACCCCTTGAGCGATGTCGGCGGATTGTTCATCCAGCGCGATCAGCACGGCGCAACTGTTGGCAGAAAACCCATTTTCTGCGCCCGTATAACCAATTTCAGCGATCTTTTGGCGGGCTAATTCGATGTAGTTGACTTGAGCGCTGGAGGTAATCTCACCCGTAATGAGAACCAACCCAGTGTTGACAACGACTTCGGCAGCCACGCGGCTTTTGGGATCTTGAGCGAGCAGCGCATCCAAAATGGTGTCAGAGATCTGATCACAGATTTTATCTGGATGGCCCTCGGTAACAGATTCAGAGGTGAAATAGTATCGACGTGACAAGGATTTCTCCTATTTTTAACTAGGGTGAATTAGCTCGATAGCTTGCGGAAATTATATCACTCAGCTTTGGAGAGAATTGGCTTCGCTATTTTGCTGCTTGGGGTATGGTTTCGCCATCATTTTTGATAGATTGATCACCCCTGGTTGCTCAAATAGCCATCAGAAAAAGTGATAGAAAAGTGCCGCAAATCTGAAGTTTCAGACTGTCACACTCGTCGATCGCTTTCGTGGTCGCATCCTAGCAATTTCACCGAGACTGTTCACCTTTGCTTTTCTTAATCTTCATCCAATCTTTGAACTGGGTCAAAATTTTGTATGAGGTTTTAATCAAATCAGCGCCAATCAGTTTTCTACCATGTACTGTCTCAACCCTTTTCGTCAGACTCCTCAAAATTTAGACGTTGAAATTTGTGGGTGTGGATTTAAGTTACGATTGGGCGATCGCTATTAATCCGTTCGTCCGATTGTCCAAGGCGGGTTTGGCAGAACGTTTTTGGCCATCAGTGGATCAGTTTCTATTATTTCTGACTTTCTAGCCAACTGATCAAGTCTTCAATCGACCCAAAATCCAGCAGGTCTTCGCCAAGGGAGTCGAGTTGAGCGATTGACAAGGACATCATGCGCTCAATGACCCCATTGGGAACAGCGCCGACTTTTCGACTTAACTGACGGATGATTAGCGATCGATGTTGTTCCAAAGCTAGCTGCGCTGCCTCTTTTCGTCCTTCTTCTCGTCCTTCTTCTCGTCCTTCTTCTCGTCCTTCTTTTCGTCCTTCTTTTCGTCCCTGCGCGTACCCAATCCGCTCAACACTTGTGATGTATGGCATGTGGCGTTCCTCCTCGTAGGCTTTTAGCTCCGTCCAAAATTCTGCTTCCAGATGTTTGGGCAACACCAACACCCAATCCAGAAAGTTGAACAGATGCATGATCTGCTCTTGATTATACCCCGCCTCGTAAAGCTGCCGGACTAATCGCATCTTCCACATCTTTCGGGTCGTGCTATTCCTTTTCGTCTCTTGGAGCTTTAAGTGGGCCTTAACCACAATGGCGAAGGGATTCCGGCTCGCATCTAGTTCTGCTATGCGGTCACGGTAGTCCAGCAGCTTCACCACACTGAACTCAAAGTTTAAGGTCGTTCCAGGCAGGGAGAAGCCATACTGTTGCGGTCGCCAAGTCGGGCTGGCATCACATAGAATTGCCACACTGACCGCAGGTTGGTGGAAATAGTCAAAAATCCGCAAGGAATATACAAAGATGCGCTCTGCAAATCGCTGTTCTGGTGCGGCCTGCACTTCCACATGAATCAACAGCACCAACGCTTTGCCCCGCTTCAGCTTTACCCGGACTAGTTGGTCAGCAAAACGTCTACCAACCTTGGCATCGGGGGCAATTTTGACAAACTCTTTGTCGAGAAATTCTGGCGGTTGCGTCCAGTCTATTAACCTGGCAATTTCAGGAAAGAAGAACGCTAGTGCATCTTGAAAATATTGCTGTAAAATCCGCTTCCAGGGTGAATCCTGGTCAGCACGAGAGGTTGGCTGTTTAGCCATTGTTATGAGTTCAACGCTATGAGTTCAACAATTTTTAAGTCGTACGATCGTACCACAGCCACCTTGTTCTCAAATCAGCGTGTTCTTTGTTGAGCTAAGTGAGGGTGGAGTCTTTCACAGAAGAACTAAACGCACGAGTCACGTAATCCTTCGCGCCTCTTCCAGATTTGCTGCAATCCTGTAGAAATAATTCGGCTCAAACTTCATCGACTCTTTGAATTTCTCCCAAATCTTTTGTGAGAAGCTTTAGTCAAATTAGTGCGAACTGGGTTTCTGCCATGAGTTACTGTCTCAATCCGTTTTGTCAGGCTCCGCAAAATTTGGAGGTTGAAACTTGTGTTTGTGGTTTCGAGTTACGGCTAAACGATCGCTATCGTGCCGTTCGTCTAATTGGGCAGGGTGGGTTTGGCAGAACGTTTTTGGCGATCGACGAGTCGCAGTCCGAGAAACCACCCTGTGTGGTCAAGCAGTTTGCGCCTCAGAGTCAGGCAAGTTTGGCACAGGCGGCGGCACTCTTTGAGCAAGAAGCGTTGAGACTCAAAGAGTTAGGTGAACATCCTCAAATTCCGGCACTGCTAAATCACTGTCAGCAAGCGGGCTACCAGTATTTGGTGCAAGAATTTATTGACGGGCAGAACTTGGCCCAGGAATTGCACGATCGCGGCACATTCACTCAGACAGAAATCGAGAAACTGTTGTTCAGCATTTTGCCTGTGCTGCAATTTATTCACGATCGCGGCGTAATTCATCGAGACATTAAGCCAGAGAATATTATTCGTCGCTGCGCCGATGAACAATGGGTGCTGGTAGATTTTGGGGCGGCGAAACAGGCAACCGGAACGGCTTTATTGAAAACGGGAACGACGATCGGCAGTGCGGAATTTATCGCCCCAGAGCAAGCCAGGGGAAAAGCGACCTTTGCCAGCGATTTGTATAGTCTGGGAGTGACGTGCATTCATTTGCTGACGCAGGTTTCGCCGTTTGATCTGATTGATGGCAGCAATCAGTGGGTTTGGCGCGACTGGCTCAAGGAGAATACTGTTTCTGAAGAATTGGGTTATTTGCTCGACAAGATGGTTGCAGTTCCAAATCAGCGTTTTCAATCTGCTGCTGAAGTGCTGGCGTTCCTCAAAGATCCTCAACTTCCAAAACCTGAAGCTTCTGTTGTAGAGAAGATTTCAGACGGACGATCGCTCCGCAAACAATTCGTTTTTGCTGGTATCGCTACTTTTGCATTAGGGACGATCGTCGCTGCAATTTCAATCTCCCATTCTATTAATTCTGTTGACCAAGCTGCCAAAGCAAAGCAGGCACAGGCAAAGTACTATGTTGAAATCCTAACAAGAACCCAGGAAGAATACTTTTACCAGCACGGCGAGTTTGATAACAGTCCTAAGTATATAGGAGAAATAAAAATTGTTGATTTTGCCTACACCTACCTCAACTTTCGTCTATTTAAAACGCTTGATGGTTATCCTGCGTTTCAACAAACTGCGCTCCCGTATGGAGACGGGCTAAAGGCATATATCCAGATAACGGTAGCTGTGACAGAACAACATTCCACAGTTGGCAACTTTGGGAGTATACGGTGTGAAAGCAAGCAACCCAATTTCGGATCTCGAACAGTACCTGAGCCTCCTGAGTTAAGAGGCAATACTGAAAAAAGCTTTCAATGTCCTGCTGGATATTCAAGACTGTCTTGGAATGATTGGAATAAGTAGCGGGAAGAAGTGACCGACGGGCCCCTGACCTTTACCAATGTTGAGTGAGTATTTCAGCGCGTGCGTCACATAATCTTTTGCCGATCGCACCGCCTCAAGTCCTACTTTTCCTAAAGCTAGATTGGCCGCGATCGCCGCTGCTAGTGTGCATCCAGTACCATGTGTGTTCTTAGTGTCTACCAGTTCGGTTGTCAAAGTTTTTAGGCGATCGCCATCGAACCACACATCCACGCCACACAGGTCGCCCTTCATGCCGCCACCTTTAACTAGAACCGCCTTTGCTCCCAGTTGATAGATGCACTGTGCTGCTGTCTGCATGTCTTCTAGCGTGACAATCTCCAGACCACTGAGAATCTGAGCCTCGTAGCGGTTGGGCGTGACAATGACGGCCTGCGGAATCAGTTGGGAACGGAGGGTGGCGATCGCTCCATCATCAATCAGTTGCGCCCCAGTGCGAGACACCATCACCGGATCAACCACCAGATTTTGAATCTTGAAAATGCCAATCTGCTGAGAAACCGCTGCAATGATTTCTTGATTGAGCAGCATTCCGGTCTTTGCGGCTTGCACTCCGATATCTTGCACCACCGCTTCGATCTGAGCGACCACAGACTCGACAGGCAGCGCATCCACGCGAGTCACCCCGATCGTATTTTGAGCTGTCACACAGGTCAGCGCACTGGTGCCATGCACTTGATGAAAGGCGAACGTCCGTAAATCTGCCTGAATGCCTGCCCCACCGCCGCTATCTGAGCCAGCGATCGTCAGCGCGATCGGCACCTCAATCGAATTCGTCGTCATACACCGCCAAAAGGAAACTACTCACATAGTAGAAGAACTGCCCCTTACTTTGTGGGCATTGAGCTATCTCGCTGGCGCGTTTTCTTGCGGTAGACTTCTTCTCCGGCGTAGCAAATCGATAGAGAACTCGCACCTACAACCATCCGGGCTGAGTACAACAAATGGTCTAAATCGTCTGTGAGGCGATCGACGATCCAGGGTTCTGGACAATGAATAGAAAGCCGATTTCCTCGACTGAGTTTTAGCGAACACAGCCCCAATGTTTTGGTAAACAACTGACGCAAACGCTTGAGGCGATGCTGTTGGAGTAGACGTTGATCCTGATGAGTGAGTTTGACCGACATAGAGAGCAACCCAAATAAGCAATGTCAAGATTGAACCGGATTACGTAGACAATCCATACTGTAGAATCCAGGATGTTTGGGAAATCCCTTAAGAATAAATTATGTAATTCTACTTAGATGCATCAGTAATTTTACAGATGAGACAATGACGAATGACATAGAAGTAATTGCTTTTCCAACTCAATTCTGACCCTACGAAGGATGGCGCGATCGCTCCTTTTTTGTCCTAATTAATCAGAGCTAAAACAAGACGAGATGCATATGGTTAAATACTCAAGTCAAATATTCGACCTGTGATGTTTGTTAATAACTTTTATTTGAAGCACTGCATCTGAGCGCTCTCTTTAATTTGATATCAAGCTTCTAAAGGCGTAGTTTTGTGTGGAAAGTTAGAATGACCAATTTTAGGAAACGATTGGGTTGGGAAAACGTTTGGAGTGGTAAATTTGAGCCGGAGCGCGATCGCTTTGAGTCCCGTGAAAATGGTTCCTCGCTCTCAAAAAGTTCATATCAAAAAAATTCATCTCAGCGACTTGCCTGGCTAGAAGGCATTCGGATTTTTGCTGCGGTTTTACTCCTGTGGTATCACGCCCAATTGCTCTTTACAGAATACAGCTACACGCCTCAGCCCACGGGCTTGCTCGATAATTTGCAGCGGATGATGGCTGCCTCCAGTCAGCTTGGTCAGGGGCTTGCTCAAATCGTGAGTCTGCCCGTTTGGTTTGGCTTTCAGTTTGTGGATGTGTTTGTGCTGGTGAGTGGGTTTAGTCTGGTGCTGTCGTTAAAGGGGAGACCACTGGAGATCAAAAGCTTTCTCAAGAAGCGGTTTCTGAGAATTCTTTTACCATTTTGGACAGTTGCTTGGCTGGCGTATCCGATTTTGTGGGCGATCGCTCAACTCACCCAAAGTTATGCTCCTGACGCATGGCACACGTTTGCAGGAATGACGTTTCCGCTACTATTTGACTATGGTGGCGATTTGTTGTTGCCGACGAATGGGCCGTGGTGGTTCGTTCCGTTGATTTTGAGTTTTGCGTTTATCTTCCCGTTTCTATGGCATCTCTCGCAGCGATGGGGCACTCGTAATCTAGTTATAATCAGCCTGGTAATTACGTTTGTTTATAGAGCATTCGCAGTTTATGTTTTTGGTGGTCATCCGACTTATGTGGTGATCGATACCCCAGCGGGATGGCAACCTTTTTTACCTTTTATTGCCAAACTCGGTACTTTTGTGATGGGGATGGCGATCGCGAAAGCCTCTCTCCAGGGCAAAGGAATGATCTTCTGGCGTGCTCAAAAAGCTTTACTCGTTGGCATTCCGGTTTACATTGTTGGATTTATTGCTCAGTTTTATAAATTTGGTTGGATTTTTGATGATTTTCTGATCTCGATCGGGTTGACCCTCTGTTGTATGGTGATCTTCCGAGCGCTATCTCAACGTCTACAAATTGAATCGCTCCTAGTATGGTTGGGATTGCACAGCTACAGTTATTTTTTGATTCACAACTTTGTCGTCGACCGTACGCTCAATCTTGTTGTTGACAATCATCTGGAGCGGTACTACTGGTCTCTTCCGGTGATGACGATCGCGACATTGATCCTGGCTGTTTGCGTCGATCGAGTCATGCCCTGGTTACAGAGAGGTGCGATCGAGGTGTGGAATCGTTGTGATGCGCTGCTGGCTCGTCCGCCTCAGCTTCAACAAGCTCAAACGATTCGTCTGGGTGACACCGTTTCTTATCGCGGGGATCACGGCTGGAAGGTGGTCAAAATCGAGCCAGTGGTTCACGATGAAGCGTTCTATCTATGCCGAATTTTTGACGGAAATAAAGCCCTCTGGGTCAACGAACACGACCTGACACAAGACCAAAATTACGTCAGCCAAACCCGAAAATCATGAGAGATTTCCTTTCGGCTGCAAACTTAAACAGTCCCCTAAATCTCCCACGGGTGAGTAATTTTGAACCGCGAATCCTCTCTTAAAGTCCCCCCAAATTATCTACCGTTTACACACAAGTTGATCGATCCGTCATTGCCGAGATCCTTCGCCCCCTAAATCCCCCAAAATTGGGGGACTTTGAACGCTCGCAGTCTCTCTTTATCAAAGTCCCCCAGATTGGGGGATTTAGGGGGCTGAAGGCGACTGAAACGAAGCGACTCCGGACTTGTGTGTACACGGTAGCAAAATTATTGGGGGTTGGGGGGCATAAGCACCCAGCAACGAAGCGAAAAACTCTCATCAAACCAACATCAATCACCAAACTGAACTATCTACTTGACGAGAATCGAAATTCCAGATATTCTCTCAAATCAAGGACATCTTTTCGTTACGGGAAGGCTGTCTGATCGCCCAAAAAATCTAGTCTGTCGCCGCCCAAAGTTGTTGACGCAACCAAGGGCAGCTAACCCACGAGACTGCGGATACCAGTCCGGAGGGCTAATGGAGGATTCTAACACTCCTTTGGCCGCTCTGACTTGTTATGACCGTCGGGGCGGCTAGTTTTTTGGGTTTCTTTGGAAACCTAAATTTGGAGTAATCACGATGGCAGAGCGCCTTTTGAACGCTGGTTTTTGGCTGTGCGATTTCGCTTACGCATTTCTAGAATTGATTCAACGTCGTTTCCTTCCCGATACCATTCCCCGTTTCACGATTACTTCGCTTCGCATTCCGCTTCAGGATCTTTTACCTGACGTTGCCATTCCTCATTCTGATGAGTTTGAAATCCTGCGGGTGTTAATTATCGGTTCCTCTGACGGGGTAACGGAGACGATTCAAAATCTCCACGTTCGACGATTTGCGAATGCGACAGACTGGAGTCCTCTACTCCCTGCGCCCTCATTTGGCGAAGTGATGAGCATTCTCACTCGCCAGCGACAAAAGGCGAACAATAGCTAATGGGTCAGTTTTGAATTAACGTGAATTCGATGAGGGGTTTTTCGCTTTGTTATTCACCCTTTCTGCCCCCCAAGCTGCCAATTTTGGGGGACTTTAAGAGAGGAATTCTGGTTCAAAGTCCCTCACTCGTGGGGGATTTAGGGGGCGTTCCTGGATCTAAAAGCGAAGCGAAGCGTTCATCAAACTGACGTTGAACTAGTAGGGGTCGTGCCTCCGTCTGTACCTGAGTTTGAGACCGAAGACTCCCCCTACAGTCGATTTGACTAGCGAACGGCACCGTTGTAGACGATCGTAGTCGTAAAGTCTGTCTTATTCACCTGGACTTCACTTTCAATATTGGGCGCTTCTCCGGGGACACCGCCTTTGAAGGTAAACACCCAGGCATCTCCTTGATCCCGAAAGGGCGATCGAGCCGCAGCCCCATGCATCGAATACTCCGATCGATAGACTTCGAGACCGCCATTCGCTGCTTCTGCTGCTTGACGCGCTAGATTTTTTGCTTTGCTGAGTCCCTCAATTTCCTTGAATTTTGCATCTAGGGCGGGATTGTTGGTTAATGACTCATTAGTCTGAGCAGTTGCGATCGGACTGACGAAAAAAGGTAGCCCTAACAGGGTCAAAACAATCAGATAGCGCATAGTAAAAAGTTCGATTGTAAGTAATGAATTGTGGATGAGTCGCACTAATTAAAACAAAGGTGGCTGCGTGAATTCCTGATTCTTCAAAAAGTATCGAGACTCAGAGTCTTTGTCGTGCTGTTCTTTTGATCATTCACTCCTGACGCTGCCCATCAGAAAAATGTTTCTGTCTGTTTCTACAACGCCTCTCTAGGCCCATGCCTTTTGCCTTTCTTGTAATTTAGAGATCTGACCTTTAGGAGATTCAATGCTATCAATCTTAGTGCGAGTCTAAAGCCCTACAGGTGTGTAATTATGACTTTACAATCATTCGGGTTGCTAACTACTATTGGAACGACGATCGCGCTGCTAACCAGTGTCGATTTGGTTAAAGCGGTTACTTTGTATTCGGTGGCTGACCTACCTTTTTTGCCGTCTGATTTGAACGATCGCGGGCAAGTTGTCGGGCAGCACTACCTCTGGAACAACGGCACACTCACCGATTTGAAGACGCTACCAGGCGCACAAGATAGTCCCTTAGTGACCAGAGCCATCAACAATCAAGGCATTTTGGTCGGAGAAGGGTTTAAGTCAGAGGCTACTCAAATTTATAGTCAAGCCTTTCGCTCCGATGGTCAAACGGTTAGCGATTTAGGAATTGTTGGGTCGTCGATTTGTCAGGACTTTTGTGTAAAAACGATCGCCACCACCATCAACAACCAGGGACAAATCGGCTTTAATCTCGACTATCAAGACTTTCAGGGCGGCGCATCAGGATATGTGCAACAGCCGCAAGGAGAACGCCAAAATGTCTTCCCAGGACATCGCATTGCATCCATAAATGACAATGGGAAGATGATTGGCTATATGATCGCGAGAGGTCGCAGTGGCCCCGGTCGAGGTTTGATGTCAGATGGCGCCAACACACGCTATTTGGATGCTCCGGGCTATTGTTTTTCGATCTCAACGGGCTGTTTTTCTAAATCAACTCAACTGTCAGGGATGAATAACTTGGGGCAGGTAGTTGGATTTGGAGCAGTCGATCGAGACCATCAAGCGCCCCTTCATGCTCTAGTTTGGAAGAATCCTCTGGAGAATTCGATCGCCCTTGATTTAGCAACTTTAGGTGGTGTGGGTGAAGATGGCTACAACGGTAAAGTGACCAGTCTCGCGTATAGTATTAACAACACAGAACAGATTGTCGGATTGTCATATACACCAGACGGCGATCGACGGGCCGTTCTCTGGCAAGACAACACTTTAATTGATCTCAATCAGGTGATCAATAACTCAGAGTGGAAACTCACTTCTGCACAGAAAATTAATAACCAGGGACAAATTGTAGGAATCGGTTATCGCAATGGCCAAGAACAAGGATTTTTGTTGAACCCGATTGACCAAGCGGAACCTGTCCCCGAACCTGTCTCTACCCTGGCGCTTTTAATTGGAGCCGCGACGATCGGATACACCTCTTTTCGCCGCCGCAACGCTAAGAAAATTAAATAAACGCAAGGATTGTGAATTGAATAAACTTGGCGGTTAAAACCGTAGCTAGGAGAACAAAACCCACCTTCGCGGGTTAAATTACTTTCCTATTCCCTAGTCTGCGAAGGTAGACTTCGTTCTTATAAACGCGGTTTTAACCGCCAGTCAGATTCAATTTCAAGCGATCGCGGACTGTCGCATTCGACTCAAAAAGGTGTGAAGCCGCTCACTTTTAGGATTAGTCAATACCTCACGAGCGATTCCTTCTTCGGCCACACGCCCGCGATCGAGAAACATCACCCGACTAGCTACTTCCCGCGCAAACTGAATCTCATGGGTCACTACCACCATCGTCATCCCATTCTCAGCCAGCTTTTGCATCACTTCCAACACTTCGCCGACGAGTTCTGGATCGAGGGCACTGGTGGGTTCATCAAACAAAATGGCTTTGGGTTCCATACAGAGGCTCCGAGCGATCGCAACCCGTTGTCGTTGTCCGCCTGAGAGTTGTTCGGGGTATGCGTCTGCTTTGTCAGACAAGCCTACTTGAGATAAGTAATATCGCCCTTTTTCTTGACTTTCGGCATTGGATTTGTTTAGCACCTGTTGAGGAGCCAGGATCAGATTCTCTAATACACTCAAATGGGGAAATAGATTGAACTGCTGAAAGACCATTCCCACTTGCGATCGCACTTCTCTCAACTGTCTTCGACTCAAATTAGGCTGCGACAAATCCATTCCATTTACCCAAATCTCTCCCGCGTCGATCGTTTCTAACCGATTGAGACAGCGCAACAGCGTGCTTTTTCCACATCCCGACGAGCCAATCACCGAGAGCACTTCACCGCGATCGACATATCCACTAATCCCCTGCAAAACTTTGGCCGCTCCAAAACTTTTCTCAACCTGGTCAAATTGAATCACATGAGAATTTTTCATAGCCTATGTCAGCGAGGAATATTGAACTAAAGAGGAATATTGGACTAGAGACGGATTTGGAATTGAATTGAATCCTTCATTTATAGAAGAAGACGGTATCTCCCATCTCCCCTCCAGTGCAGATCTTTTGTCATGAATCAATTTCGAGCAACCAGATGGATACGATCGGTTTTGCTTACGGTGATTTGTTTGCTGTTCTTTTTCACCGATGTTCAAAAAGCTTCTAGTCAACAGGATACGCTAACGGTTGCGGTCGAGCCAGTTTATGCGCCATTTGAGTTTCGATCGCCCAGCGGTGAGATTCAGGGGTTTGACATTGATTTGATTCGGGCGGTGGGGCAGGCAGCCGGATTTAATGTGCGGTTTCAGAGCATTGCTTTTGACGGCATCATTCCAGCCCTTCAGTCCAATACGGTGGATGCGGCGGTGGGGGCGATGACGATTACGGCGGCTCGATCGCAGGCCGTTGATTTTTCTCGACCTTACTTTAAAGCAGGGTTAGCGATCGCCACTCAAACAGGCAAACTAAACGCCAAAAGCCTCGACGATCTTCAGGGCAAAGAGGTCGCTGTCCAGATTGGCACGACGGGCGCAGAAACCGCAAAGCGCATCCCCAATGCCAAAATTCGCACCTTCAACGCGGCAGTGGCAGCCCTGCAAGAATTGAAAAATGGCAATGTAGACGCAGTAATTCACGATTCGCCAATCATCGCCTACGCAGTCAAAGGCGGCAACCTGCAAGGTCTTAGCGTCTCGGATCAGCTATTAACTGAGGAATTTTACGGCATTCCCACGCCCCGCAACTCGCCCAATCTGGCCCGAATCAATCAAGGGCTAACCACCATTTTAGAAAACGGCACCTACGATCGCCTCTATCGCAAATGGTTTGGCACTCAGCCTCCTCAGCTACCTGTGTCGATCGAGGCGGCCCCTACCACAGCACGACCGGGATCTTGGACTGTGATTCTCACGGCTTTACCTGTTCTTCTTAGAGGTGCATTAGTCACCTTACAACTGGCTGCTTTTTCAGTTTTGTTGGGGCTGATTGGCGGCTCGCTGATTGGGATTGCGCGATTGTCTAGAATTCGTCCGTTGCGTTGGGCGGCGAGAGCTTACATCGATTTCTTTCGCGGTACGCCGCTGTTAGTGCAGATTTTTATGATCTATTTTGGCATTCCAGCATTAGTGCAGACGTTGGGATTAAATTTTACGTTCGATCGGTTTGTCGCAGCGGTCATTGCGCTGAGTTTCAACAGTTCGGCTTACATTGGTGAAATCGTTCGCGCTGGCATTCAGTCGATTGAAACGGGTCAATCCGAAGCCGCCGAATCTTTGGGTCTCGATTCCGTTCAGACGCTTCGCTATATTATCTTCCCGCAAGCGTTTCGTCGCATGTTGCCTCCGTTGGGCAATGAATTCATCACCTTGCTCAAAGACACCAGTCTCGTCGCGGTGATCGGCTTTGAAGAACTGTTTCGTCAAGGTCAACTGATTGTTGCTGAGAACTATCGACCCTTTGAACTGTATGCGATCGTGGCTCTCGTCTATCTAGTGCTGACGTTGCTCTCTTCCCAAGGGTTTAGCTACCTCGAACGCTGGATGAACCCCGCCACCCGCCATGCTGTCAAGCGCTAAAGGCGTGTAAATCCGACAAAGTGCTTCGCTACGGTTACTAATCCGGGCAGCCCCTAAATCCAATTAGTGATTGTCAGAACACTTTATTCACAAAATAAATTCCAATAAAAAAGCAGTCCCTACCCGGTTTGGACTGCCCTTGTGTTAGACGATGAGCTTCTCAATCTGTGTTCATAATGCCGCACTCAAACAGGGTGAGCATCTTCCCTAAGAGAGATAGCGAGAAGCTCTGTGACCCGCCTTGCGAGAAATGGCACATGACATAGGATTACGCCGCTGGACTAAGGAACGCGAGTTTATTAACCTGAAATTCTTTAGATATGCCTGATCAGTTGATTTTGGCTTCGTTTCAATGGGTTGCAGCCCCCTAAATCCCCCAAATTTGATCGCTTGGCAATAAACGATCTTATTTAATTCACGATTCTAAGGATGGCTGGAAGAACGAGTAGCCAGCGCGATCGCTCTCGGAAAGATATGATGCTCCTGGACATGAATCCGATTTTGTAGCGTTTCAAGTGTGTCGTCTGACAAGATCGGGACGGCCGCCTGCATAATAATCTCGCCACTATCCACTTCTGGCACGACGACATGAACCGTACAGCCTGTGATCTTCACCCCCGCCTCTAAAGCCTGCTCGATCGCATGGTTGCCTTTAAAGCTAGGGAGCAAACTGGGATGAATATTCAAAATGCGATCGCGATACGCCGTAATCAGAACCGGGGTAACAATTCGCATCCAGCCTGCCATGATCACCCACTCCACATCAAACTGTTTGAGGGTTTGCACGATCGCTCTATCCAATTCTTCACGACTGTCAAATTCTCGATGATTGAGTAACACAGCGGGAACACCATATCGAGTCGCGCGATCGACGACCTTTGCCCCCGGATTGTTATAGATCACAACTTGAATTTGGGCGTTAAGCTGCTGATCACAAATCGCCTGAGCGATCGCTTCAAAATTACTGCCGCTGCCCGATGCCATCACTCCTAGTTTGACAGGTGGCACAGGTTGAGGATCAGGCAAGGTGTCAGGTGAAATGAGATTAGAAGTCATACCGTCGATCGACTCGTCAAACAGTCAGTTTAGTTTGATTGGTCAACAAGTAATGAGAGATCAGGCTAATTTTTTAAGGCTTCGCTTCTAGCGCCTTGAGAACCTGACGGACACTTAAGCGATGCAAAGGGATGGGATGGATATTGCGGCATCACAGGTGCTAACTGAGACGGTCTGTTGGTTTCGCAAACTAGACTTGATACATAGCCTCCGGGCACAGCGGCTACATCAGGCACAAAGAAAACCGCTCCCGTAAAGCTTTTTAGTCCCGATCGCTTGGCGCGGCCCACGATTCTAATTTGTTTGGTTGCATCTCCCTGACTCACGATTTGATAGCGATAGTCTGCGGTTTCTAATTTGAGATCCAGGTCGAGTTGAGCGATCGACGTAGCAAACTTTTTAGTCTCAAAATGATAAGCCTGTTGTGCTTGAGTTAAGAGATCGAGATAGCGTCTCGCTTCTGGCTCTCCTGACTGACCTGCAACTTGTTCAATCGCTTGAGCATCGGGTTTGAATGTTGTCGAATCTGATATCTTTTGCATCAGGGTATCGACTTCAAATTTTTTTGGGGTCTTCGCTTGTTGAAATCGCTCCAGCCGCAAGCGTCCATCGGGCGCAAACTCAAAGATTGTGGAGGATTTAGACATTTCTCCCAACAACCACCGCATCTGCATCGGTTGAGTCTGAGTGTTTAATTCATAGCGCGATCGCAGCGCAACCATTTCCTGTCCCTTCATAAAGGATGCAATTAGCGTTCCGTCGGGTGCAAAAATCAGGGTAATCAGTGAGTTAGAACGGACACCCGGTTCTTTACCTCGCCACTCTCCCACAAGTTGCTGATTGACTGCACTCAGCCGAGAAGACTTATCGGGAGACGGTTTGGCTATCTGGGCGACTCCTTGTGAGTTACTCGAAGAAAGCGCAGCCGTCGCCATCAATCCAATCAACACGGCGAATTTAATGGGTAAGCGACGATCGTTCATAATCAAGTCAGAAGGTAATTTCTGTATACATTCAAGACTCAAACTCCATTTCCAGAATTTCCAACCCGTATTCTCTACAATGTTTTTACTTGTTTGGAACCGTCTCCTCTATGGCACCTTCCCGTTCTTCTCAACAATCTTGGTTGGATAATGACACGATCGCCGCCTGGATCTTTTTGGCCCCGGCACTGATTCTCTTGAGTGTGTTTGTGCTGTATCCGATCGCTTACCTCTGCTATCTCAGCTTTACAGCCGGAAGCTTTACGAGGGCAGGCGTGCATTGGGTCGGGTTAAAAAACTATTGGCGGCTGATGGTCAGTCCTGATTTTTGGCAGGTGGTTTGGAATACGGTTTACTTTACGGTGGCGACTGTGATTCCTGGGTTGGTGATTCCGTTGGGGTTGGCAGTACTGTTAGATCGAACGATCGCTCTACAAGGCTTGCTGCGGGCTGCTTACTTTATTCCATCTATCACGTCTCTGGTGGCGGTCGGTCTGGGGTTTCGCTGGCTATTTCAAACGGATGGCCCCGTTAACGAGTGGTTAAGTGTGGTGAATATTGCACCGATTCCCTGGCTACAGGACACCGTTTGGGCCATGCCCGTTTTGATTTTGCTGAGTATTTGGAAGCAGCTTGGCTTTAATCTCGTAGTCTTTTTGGCGGGACTTCAGACCATCCCCCTTAATCGATATGAAGCGGCTGAGTTAGACGGGGCGGGGAGTTGGCAAAAGTTTTGGTATGTCACACTACCGGGATTGCGTCCGACGCTGATTTTTGCGGCTGTGACGACGGCCATTTTCACACTTCGCAGTTTTGAGCAGGTCTATGTCATCACGGGAGGCGGCCCGCTCAACTCAACCAATCTGCTGGTTTATTACATTTACGATCAAGCGTTTGCCCAATTTGACTTTGGGTACGCCGCCGCCGCCGCCACAATTTTATTGGGAGTCACGATCGTTATAGTTTATCTGCAACTCAAGGTGAGTGAGGAGTGAGGAGTGAGAAGTCAAATTTGCAAAGAATGCATCCCAAAACTCTGATAGCTTTTTCATCCCTCATCCCTCATCCCTCATCCCTCATCCCTCATCCCTAAATCTAACTGGCTTGAGGAAAGGTACGCTTAAACTCGTCAATCAAGTCGTCCATTTCTTCTAAAGCCTGGTTTACATCAATGCGAAGGGTGCCAAGATCAGGCTGTTCTAGCAGACGAACTAGAGATTCGCGCTTGGCTTCGATGAGTTTAATGCGCTCTTTGATTGTTTCAGCATCCATCATGGCTTTCTCTAATAGGCTCTCAAGTAGGTTAACAGATCGTAGCGTGCCTCTCGATTGTAGTCAGCCGTTTAGAAAAATTTCCATCAAAATGGGAGCCAATTTGGAAAAAAGGTTTCTCCGGTTTGACTCCCGATTGCACTCACAAAATGGCGATTGTCCTAAAAAACTTGGCGAGAAATTTGCTTTTCGATCGTAGCCTGAGTGTGGTGGAGCATTTGCTCTCGACTGTCGGCCGCTTTGGTCAAACGGGGCACCAGATTGCGAGCTTGCAGCGCCATGTGAAGCTGAAGATGGGCGACATACTCACTAAAGTCTTCCCGCAGGGCAGGGTGGGGGGTCTGCTGTGAACGTGATTCCAAGGTGTTCTCCTTACTCTAACGCTGCACTTCTTGATGAACCTTCATGAAGCTATCACGGAGCGATCGCTCTCGTAATACCCTGTAATGAACTGTAACCAACCATAAGGCTGAGTTATTCAACTATTTAGAATTCTTCACTCAGTTTGTCAAAAGATATTTGCGGGGTGGGGGCGATCAAGATTTGTTTGCGATCAACAGGTCACGTATGTTAGTATTTCATTCGGTCTGGACGCATAGCTCAGTTGGTTAGAGCACCACGTTGACATCGTGGGGGTCACTGGTTCGAGTCCAGTTGTGTCCATGTTTTGTAGTTCAGGGAGTCCTTGATGAAAGGATTCTTTCGTCACGAATCTTCTTCTATCTTTTTGCTGCTTCGTTGTGGTCAGAGTTTTGACTGATCCACCCCTCGTTCAAGTGTTAGTTGCCTACGATTAATTGTCGGAAGAATAATAGCTGAGACCGTCGTTGAATTGTTCGTTGACGAAGCGGTTCTAAACGCAATTAGCAGGTATGAATTGTGCAAAATCTCTTGAGTCTTGTCATTTCTCAAACCTGTATCCCAAAATAGGTCAGCACCAGTTCTGTCGTGCCTGTGTTGATGACTTCGTGAACTTCTCCGGGTTCAACAGAGACGCAGGTGCCGATCGTCAGCTTAACCTCTGCTCCATCAATTCGCATCACGCCTTCCCCCGCCTCGACGAGATACGTTTCCCACATATCGGCATGAGCATGAGCGATCGTCTGTTGTCCTGGGGCAAATCGCGCTTGAGAAAAGTTAGTTAAATGGGGAATCGTGGACGATCGCAGCATCACCTGTTTGACGATTTCTAGATTGTGAGAAACCGACTCTTGAGGCAAATTTCTGAGAGAAGAAAGTTTCATAGCGCGTCGTCCAATTTGGGCTGCGGTTGGTTGAATGCTTCTAGCATTTTCGAGGGTGTGTCTAACGAAGGCATAAAAATATTCTGGCGGTTTTAGCTGCAACAAGATGGGCTTGCGACTCAGGCTAAAGCTGAATCATTGTCCAGATTTCATTGTCCAGATTTCATTGTCCAGATTTCATTGTCCAGATCTCGTTTTCGCCCTTCCCGCTAGTGTGCCTTCGTTAGAGACTTTTGTACTTTAACCGTTAAGCTTTACCGTTTCCGTCCTCTGTCATCGACAACATGCCCTGCAACGTGGCAGGAATGCTACGCGGATCCATAAACATTACCTTGCTGCTGTCACTCTTACCGACGATCGCTCCCATATCCAGGTAGCCCAACGCCAGCAACACTTTACCCGCTTCGGCTGCACGAGAATCCGTCTTCAAGGCCTGCGTGACAATTTGAATCGCTTCGGCCGTCGCCTGAGCTTTGAGAACTTGTTGTTGCCGTTCGGCTTGCGCTTTGAGAACAATGCTCTGCCGTTCAGCTTCCGCAGCGAGAATGACGGCTTTTTGACGAGCTTCCGCATCCAAAATTTGAGCTTCTGCTTTGCCTCGTGCTGAGTTGACGGCTGATTCTCGTTCGCCTTCCGAAGTCAAAATTGAGGCTCGTTTGCGCCGTTCTGCTGACATCTGCAATTCCATCGATTCTTGCACCGCATTCGACGGAATGATGTCTCGCAATTCAACCCGCGTCACCTTCACACCCCAGGGATCGGTCGCCACATCCAGATCGCGTAAGAGAATTTCGTTGATCTGCGATCGTGCCGTAAAGGTCTCATCCAGTTCAATTTGCCCCATCTCGGCTCGAATCTGCGTCAGCACCAAATTGACCACAGCCGCATTCAGATCTTGCACTTTGTAATAGGCTTTCTCGATGTCTACAATCTTCCAATAGACAACCGCATCGACGGTGATCGAGACATTATCGCGCGTGATACAAGGCTGCGGCGGAATGTCAAGCACCTTTTCCCGAATCGTTTCCTGAAAGGCAATGCGATCGAGTCCCGGAATCACAAAACTCAGACCGTGAGACAGCTTGCGATCGTAGCTGCCCAACCGTTCGACCAGCGCCTCATTTCCCTGTTGAACAATCTTGACGCTCGAAATGGCACCGCCGCCAACCACCAAAGCAATAAACCAACCCCACATACAAGTAGTCTCCTAATGAATCAAATCCGGCATCACAATTAACGTCGTTCCCTTTCTCCCCACCACATACACACGCTGATTGGGAGCGATCGTCGCCTCCATTTCACAACGAGCATTCCAGGAATTGCCTTCATAGAGTACCCGTCCCGTCTCACCAGGTAGAATCTCCGTCAAAGCCTGCGCCTCAGTTGCATCTAACTTAAGTGCGGCACGACGACTGACAAATCGACGAGAAATTAGCACCAGCGCGATCGACAGCACGACCCAAAGCGCAATCTGCAAATTAAGCGACAAAACGGTCGAAAGGGCCGCCACAATCAGCGCACTCACCCCCATCACAAAGGCAATAAACGCCGTCGGCAAAAAGAACTCGACCAGAATCAGGGTAACCCCTATCAAGAACCAAACCGCGATCGGACTTAGTGGCATATCAGTTTTGGGTCAAATTTTGGGTCAAAGAGTATCAAGCGGTAGAGCAGAAATTCAAACCCTTCTACCAAAATAACGCTGTATATTAAATGAGATTTTTAGAAGGCAATTGAGAGGTAGAATTGACCATTCAATCGCTCAAGCAAGTGACCTAAGTTGATCTTCAATCAGGTTTCCCTCGATTCCGTAACCCTTCACAGTTGGGGTCATTTGTCGTAAGGCATTCGTGATGCAGAGACAAACGGCAAAGAACGCAAAAAAAATGACACACCACACAATCGCGCTTTCTAAGGGCATGAGCAGTTTGCAATCATCAGAGCATCGCTATCTCTGGGCCGTCGGAGCCACCGCCGCACAAAAAACTGTGGGCACTTCGCTAGAGAACGATCGCTATCAGATTATTGCCCCTCAAATCTGGCGAGACACCCGCCCCGAAATCGATCCCCACGTTCCCGATATGCTGCCTGACGAGGCGCTTCCTTATCTACAACTCTACCCGCAGCGGCTGCATGTGCCCGAAGTGTATGGGTTTTATCAAGACGAGTCAGAAGACATTCTGCTGTTAGAAAATGCACCAATCGACGCTTCTGGTCAACTGCAAGTGGCGATCGCTCAAGTCTGGCAGCAAACGAGCGCCGTCCGTCAGGTCTACTGGCTGTGGCAGATTCTACAGCTTTGGACTCCTTTATCAGAGTTGGAGGTCGCGTCGAGTCTGCTGTCTCCCGACAATCTGCGCGTCGAAGGCTGGCGAATTCGGCTTAAAGAACTGATTCAAGATCAAGACGATCCCACCCACGTCACGGCTTCTTTTGCCCATCCTTCGCTCAATAATCTGGGTCAATGCTGGCAAATCTGGGTGCCCGATGCCAAACCTGCGATCGCCGACTCCCTCAAATCAATCTGCGACACCATGCAGGGCGGTGCGACGCTATCTGAAGTGTCAGCCCAACTCAACCAGCTTTTACTCGAACAATCGGCGCGGCTGCCTCTGAGATTACAAGTCTTTGGCGCGACAGAAAGTGGCCCCCAGCGATCGCACAATGAAGACACCTGCTATCCGCTGACCATTCAAGCTCGCACTCAGCCCCATGACGATTTGACCCCACGGTTGACGATCGTCTGTGATGGCATCGGCGGCCATGAAGGCGGAGAAGTGGCCAGTCAGTTAGCCGTCCAGTCGCTGCAATTACAAATCAAGGCGCTGCTGACCGAGATTGCCGAACAGCCCGATCTGATTGCTCCAGAACTCGTCGCTGACCAACTGGCGGCGATCGTGCGCGTGGTCAATAATGTGATCGCGGCTCAAAACGATGCCCAAGATCGAGAAGCTCGCCGTCGCATGGGAACCACGCTCGTCATGACGCTTCAGGTGCCCCAGCGGGTGAGACTGCCAGAAGGGACGATCGCCAGCAATGCTCACGAAGTTTACTTAGTCAATGTGGGCGATAGTCGGGCGTATTGGATCACGCAGCAGTATTGTCATCAGTTGACGGTGGATGATGATGTGGTGACGCGAGAAGTTAAGTTTGGGCGGGCTTTGCAGCGCGATGTGCTCAAGCGTCCTGATTCGGGGGCGTTGACTCAGGCCTTGGGGACACGAGACAGTCAGTTTCTCCATCCTGCCGTGCAGCGCTTTGTTTTGGAAGAAGAAGGTCTGCTGCTGCTCTGTTCGGATGGCTTGAGCGATCATGACCTGGTGGAGCAGTCTTGGAGAGATTATGCAGACTTGATTCTTCGAGAAAAAGGGTCGCTAGAGTCGGCCGTTCAGTCGTGGTTGGCGTTGGCCAACGATCGCAATGGGCATGACAACACTTCGATCGTGCTCACCTACTGTCAGGTGTCTGCGCCCTTACCCGAACTGCCCCGCAAAGAATCTGTTATTGAGCCTGCGATCATCCCGGCGGTGTTGCCCGAAGCGGTCGTGCCCGAAGCGATCGCCCCAACTCGCCGCAAATCCCTGCCTCTGTTGCCTTTGAGAATCTTTATGATGCTGTTGCTCACCAGTGCATTGGGGCTAGGAGTCTGGTATTCTGTCGATCCGGTTGGCTTTAATCAGCGCTTTAATCAGCTTAGAGAACGGCTGCCGCTCAGGAGTTTTCTCAAACAATGAGGAAGAGGGACGCTCTTATGCAAAGATGAAAAGACTGTAGAAAAGATTTTGGGTTGGACTGATTGTGGTGAACGCTCTCGACAAGGAAACACTAAGGATTATGGAAGTAGGAACTCGTGTTCGGGTTGTGGAGTCCGTTGTCATTTATCACCATCCAGAACATCGAAGTCAGCCGTTTGAGCTAAAGGGGCAAGAAGGGGAAGTGGTGGCAATCGTCAAAGAGTGGCAGGGCCGCCCGGTCAGTGCTAATTTCCCAATTTTGGTGAAGTTTGGCCCCAAGCTCAAGGTACATCTACAAGACTTTGAGCTAGAAGCGATTTAGCCTACTTTTTGCAAAACCAACCAAATAGATTTATGTCACCGCGCATCTTCTCAAGCTCTTGCTGATTTTGGAGGGCGATCGCTTGATACCATTCACAGTAGCGATCGTGGTCTTCTCGATAGTGCGCTTCCTCGTAAAACCGATGGGTGGTGCGATAAACCTCTAAGATTTCTGCATCTGATTGAGCAGTTGGCCGAAACCAGCGATGATCGTTATAGCGCATGGGCTGAAATTAAAATAAAGCCTACGTCTTAGCCAATCTAGCTCATTCTTAGACCAAAGACATTCTTAGACCAAGGCATTCTTAGACTAAAGACATTAGACGGGAGACGTTAGACAGAAAGCTAAAAGCCAAAACTTGAAAACTCGCTCTGCTCAAATTTTCTCAAACTCTCGCTAATCTTGACCTTGAGAGATGGGAATCTCGATCGTAAATTCTGTACCAAACTTTGGAGAAGAGCGACATTCCAGACGGCCGCCATGCTTTTCGGTGACGATTTGATAGCTGATGGAGAGGCCTAACCCCGTCCCTTGTCCGACAGGTTTGGTGGTAAAAAAAGCGTCAAATAAGCGTTGTTGAATCGCTTCGGGAATGCTCGATCCGGTGTTGTGAATGCGAATCTTGACGCGATCTTTTTGAGTTACCCGCAAGGGGTCGCTTTGAGTTACCCGCAAGGGGTCGCCCACTCGTTCAGTTTGAATCCGAATTGTCATTGCTTTCTGGGTCGGCGTTTGACCTTTGACCAACTCTCCCGCTTCTTCGAGAGCATCGATCGCATTCGTCAAAATATTCATAAAGACCTGGTTTAGCTGTCCGGCGTAGCATTGCACTAGCGGCAACTCACCATAGGCTTTGACAATCTCAATCGAGGGGCGATCGGGCGAGGGGCGAAGGCGACTTTGCAGAATCATCAGCGTACTGTCGATGCCTTCGTGAAGGTCTACCACTTTGCAGTCAGCTTCATCCAGTCGAGAAAAAATTCTCAGCGATCGCACAATGTCTCGAATGCGATCGGTGCCCACTTGCATCGAGTTGAGCAGTTTGGGCAAATCTTCGCGCAAAAACACAAGATCAATGTCGTCAGCTTTGGCTTGAATGTCTGAATTTGGCTGCGGATAGTGGCTTTGATAGAGCGCTAACAAATCGAGCAGATCTTCGGCGTACTGGCGAATATGGATCACGTTGCCGTAGATAAAGCTCACCGGATTGTTAATTTCGTGAGCAACGCCCGCCACCATTTGCCCCAGGCTAGACATTTTTTCGCTCTGGACGAGGTGAATTTGAGCTTTTTGCAGCGATTGCAGCGTTTCTTCAAGCTGTTGGGCCTGGTCTTGGGCGGTTTGGGCGGCGGCGAGGCTTTGTTTGTAGAGTTCGGCCTGGTCGATCGCAATGGCCACCTGGGCCGTGACGGCTCTCAACAGTTCCACTTCGCTCGGTGTCCAGGGGTGAAGCTGTTGTCGATGGTCGCAGGCAATTAGACCAATGCGATCGAGGCTTGTCTCCACAGTTAATAAAATCGAAGATTTGGAGTCGATCGACTGCAAAAATTTTTGATAGGTTGACTCTGCTAGATTCGCCACGTTATCCGTTTGCAAAATTTCTTGATCGAGGAGCTGTCTTGCCTCCAAACCGACGAGACTCGCTGCATAACAACCAATCACACTTGGCAAATCTGCTCCCTTTGCTTCTTTGATCACTTCCCACATCGGCGATTCTGAGTCAGGAATATGCCACGCAAAAAAACAGTAATCGACTTCTAGCAGTTGGTGAATGGCCTGGAGCGCAGTCTCAAGAACGACATCCAGTTCTAACGAGTGGCGAATCTGATTGGCAATGCGATTGAGCAGCGATTGGCGATCGGCAAATTCTCGAAGTTCTGCTTCGGCTTGCTTGCGATTGCTGATGTCGCGCACATACACAAAGCTATATTCTTCGCCGTCAAATTCGAGGTAGTTGATCGCAAACTCGATCGGGATAATGGCTCCTGCTTTGGTGCGAGTCCGTGATTCTGCAACCATTCCACCTTGCTGCTTGAGAATTTGCCAGTGGGCGCTCCAGGCTTCGGCAGGAAAATCCACATCGATATCCAGCACTGACAGAGACATAAACTCTGAAAGCGAATAGCCCAAGACTTGGGTGGCAGCTTGATTGGCATAAAAAAACCGAGCATCTGACTTGATCCAAAAAATCGGATCGGCTGCCCCATCGATCGAAAACTGCATCAGTTGTAGTGCTCTGTCAGCTTGTTTGCGATCGGTGACATCGTGAGCCACCCAAATTACGGTGTTGTCGAGCATCGGAGAAACGGTCGCATCAAACCAGAGCAGCTTTCCGTCGATCGAGAGGCTATATTCCAAACTGACAGCCCGTTGAGTCTTGAGCGCTTGTTGAATGCAGTTGACCGATCGAGTCGCTTCTTCTAGGGGTAAAATTTCGTGCATGGTTTTGCCGATGACCCGATCAGAAGGCTGGTAAAGTAAATCGGGATTCGTCGGAGCAATCTTGAGATAACGTCCCTCAGCGTCTAAAACAAAGATCACATCCGTCATTGCAGCAAATAAAGCCTGTAGCTCTGCTTCTGTGCGTTTGCGTTCTGCGATCTCATGTTCTAGCTGTGCAATCATCGATCGCTGCTGGTGATTTTCTAGATTTTCTTCTAGCGTTTTCCATTCCATCGAGTGGCTTTCAGAATCATCTAAGCGAATGCACTGTGAAATCACTTCTGCATACATGATGATGCCTGAGATATTATCTTGTTGATCTCGATAGGGTTTCACTTGCCATTGCATCCATTTGGTTTCGCCGTTAGGAAAGTGTAGTTGTTCGACTTCGCTTTCTACGATCGCGCCTGCTAAACTTTGTTGATGCACTTCTCGCCAGCGCGTTGAAATATCAGGTAAAACGTCATAGCAATACTGACCCATTATTTCTGAAATGCTGCCCAGTCCAAATTCATCAACCCAGCGCTGGCTGAGTCCTTGGTAGCGTAGATTCTGGTCAAAGAGAGCGATCGCCACCGGGGCTTGCTCTACAAACCGTCGAAACAGGTCGTCTGGTTGCATCTGCGCTGGGAGTTGACTGGATTGCAGCATGGGTGAGGAATAGAGAACTTATTCTAACGTTCCCAGTTATTGGAAGTTTTTGATTCTACAGCTAGATAATAAAGCCTTAACGTCTACCCACTCGGCGATTTGAGCCTTAGAAATTAGAATTTATTAAACTGCAATTCTCGCAGTTGCTTTTCGCTTCGTTTCAATCAGCTTCAGCCCCCTAAATCCCCCAAGTTTGGGGGACTTTGAACCTCGAAACTGCCTTGAATCCAGAATTTTTTCGATCTCAAAGTCCCCCAGAATGGGGGATTTAGGGGGCGAAGTCACCAGGCAATGACCGATCTTATTTAATTCAGGCTCCTTAGCAGTGAGTGGAGAACGTCTAAAACTTTGGTTCATGCACCTTAAAGCAACCAATGCAGTAGAGGATAGCAGACTTGGGCAGAAGGGCCGCCCTGCAAAGTAAATCAATTTAACCGAATTAACAGAAGAGGGCAGGGATCAGGCTGCGATCGCTCAGACCAGTCAGCTTTATCAGTTCTGTGTGGCTCGAAAAGTCCTTGAAGTTCCTGAGAAGTGGGGTTGGAAGCAGGAAGACAGAACCCCGCAGCGCATAACTTTCAGAGAACTCACGAATTTTTAGAGAGCGATCGCTTGACATGCAACCAATTAGTTGCGTATTATTTTGATATGGATGCAGTGTTCAAAGCCCTTGCTGACCAGAGTCGCAGAAAATTGCTCGACCAGTTGTACATTCACAACGGACAAACCCTAGGAGACCTATGCAAACACCTTGATATGACGCGACAAGCCGTGACAAAGCATCTCACTGTATTAGAAACCGCAAATCTGGTCGTCATCGTTTGGCACGGGCGAGAAAAACTGCATTACCTGAACCCAGTACCCATCCAAGAAATCTACGATCGCTGGTTGAGTAAATATGAACGCCATCAATTAGACGCACTGAGCGAGTTAAAACGCAGCCTCGAAGAAAACACCAGGGAGACGGAACATGACTAAACCCACCTTTGTTTATGTGACCTACATTGCAACCACTCTCGAAAAACTCTGGGAAGCGCTGACCAGCGACGCATTCACCCAGCAATATTGGGGAGATGGGCAACTTGCGTCGGACTGGCAGGTGGGGTCACCCGTGCAGCATATCAATCAAGATGGTCAATCTGAAGGCGTTGGCGAAGTGTTGCAGTCCGATCCGCCACATCGACTTGCCTATAGCGTCTGGTCGCCTGATGTTGTTGAAGTCCAACCGTCTCGTGTGCTGTTTAAGTTAGAGCAGGCTGGAGCCAGGGTGAAATTGACGTTGATCCACGATCGACTAGACACCCAAAGCTGCCTATCCCTTAGCCAGCAATGGACAACTCGCCTATCTGACCTCAAACAGCTATTAGAACTCGAAGAAGTCTTCATTCTGGTCGCCTAACATCACTCGGTTATGGGAGTTTTAATCAGTTAGTTCGATTAAATTATTTCGCGTCGTTTGATGCTTCTCCAACCCCGCGATTCTGGGAGACTTTTAGACAAGATTCCTCGTTCAGAGTCCCTCATTGAGCAGAGATTTAGGAGCAATCCAAGGCAACCAAAGCGAAGAGATTCATCGAATTCACGTCAACCAACCCTACTGCCGATTACCCATTTGTGAATCCGTCAAACTCATTGAGGAAATCCACATCATGATTCCTACCGTTATTGAACAATCGGGTCGGGGAGAAAGAGCCTTCGACATTTATTCTCGGTTGCTGCGAGAGCGAATTGTTTTTTTGGCAGAACCCGTCGAGTCAGAAATGGCCAATCGAATTGTGGCCCAACTGCTGTTTTTAGAAGCAGAAGATCCCGAAAAAGACATCTACCTCTACATCAACTCTCCCGGTGGCTCTGTGCTGGATGGCTTAGGAATCTACGACACAATGAATCACATTCGTCCAGATGTTTGCACAATCTGCTATGGATTTGCGGCCAGCATGGGCGCGTTTCTATTAGGTGCAGGCGCTAAAGGCAAGCGCAGCAGTTTGCCCAGTTCGCGCATTATGATTCACCAACCTTCTGGCGGGGCGCAGGGGCAGGCGGTGGATATTGAGATTCAAGCTAGAGAAATTCTCTATCTAAAACGCCGGATCAATCAGAGTATGGCGAACCATACCGGGAAGTCTCTGGAGCAAATTGAGCAAGATACCGAACGAGATCTCTTTATGTCGGCGCAGGAAGCGGTGGAGTATGGCTTGATTGATCAGGTCGTCGATCGCTCCCTACTCTCCCTTCCCACCCCCGCTATGCAGCCTGAATTTGCACCCGTTTGAGAGTGCCATCACGAAAGCACTGGGTTAACGACCCTCACTGAGAGTGGCTCAACTGAAACGATCGCTCACCCACTCTATGTTCTCGGCTCCAGGTGGTCAGGTCAGAGAGGGAGCGATCGCGATACAGCCCATAGCGTTCTTGCTTGTTGCGAATCTTTTGGGGCAGGGTGGGCAAGATGCCAAAGTTGGGCGGCATGGGCTGAAAATGTTTGGGCGAGGCAGAACAGATAAAGTCAAACAGCGACCCCATCATCGTTGTCACCGGAAGCGTCAGAGTCGGAAGCCCCAAAGCGATGCGAGCGGCATTGGTGCCAGCCAGCCAGCCGCCAGCCGATGCAGCCGTGTAGCCTTCGGTGCCGCTAATTTGACCCGCCGCAAGTAGAGTCGGACGCTTTTTGAATTGCAGTGAGGGCGACAGTAGCTCAGGTGAATTGATGAATGTGTTGCGGTGCATGACTCCCATGCGGACAAACTCGGCCTGTTCTAACCCAGGGATTAGCTGAAAGACGCGCTTTTGTTCTCCCCAGCGCAAGTTGGTTTGAAAGCCGACGAGATTCCAGAGCTGTCCCGCTTTGTCCTCCTGGCGAAGTTGCACAACGGCATAGGGACGATGAATTTGATTTTCGGGGGCGCGAAAGTCTCCTCGGCGCGAATCAAATAGTCCCACAGGCTTGAGTGGCCCGTATCGCATCGTGTCTTCGCCGCGTCGGGCCATTTCTTCGATCGGCAAACAAGCCTCAAAAAACTTGGCCGTTTCTCGCTCAAAATCCTTGAGTTCTGCCTGTTCTGCTTTGCACAATTCTGTCCAAAAATGCAAATACTGATCTTTGTTCATCGGGCAGTTGAGGTAGGCGGCTTCTCCTTTGTCGTAGCGCGATGCGAGAAATGCAATGTCAAAGTTGATTGATTCACCCACGACGATCGGACTGGCTGCATCAAAGAAACTCAAATACTCTAAGCCTGTAAATTGCCGTAAATCTTCGGCCAGTTCTGGGGTCGTTAGCGGCCCGGTTGTGAGAACGGTAACGCCTTCTGAAGGAATTTGGGGCACTTCGCCACGCCGCAACTCGATCAAGGGATGGTTAGCCAGCGTCGTTGTGAGATCTTGACTAAACTGGGCCCGATCGACCGCCAGCGCACCCCCCGCCGGGACTTGATGCTCATCCGCTTTGGCAATGACGATCGACCCCAATCGACGCAGTTCTTCATGGAGTAGACCAGAGGCGCGATCGCTAGACTGTGCCCCAAACGAGTTGCTGCATACGAGTTCGGCAAGCTCTTGGCTGTGGTGGGCGGGGCTGAGGCGTTCTGGTCGCATTTCGTGCAAAATCACGGGTACGCCTGCTTGAGCAATTTGCCAGGCGGCTTCGGTGCCTGCTAATCCGCCGCCAATTACCTGAATCGGTTGTTGAGTCATATCATCCTGCGCGTTTGCCTTTTTCTAGGATACGAGAGCGATGAAAGACTCGGTGAAAGTTTTGGGCGATCAAACAAACCAATTTTGTTGCTTAGGAGGCGGAGGCGGTAAAGGTTTTCCGCGGAGCAGATTCCAGGTAATGGTTCCCACTACGCCGTCTGCCCTGAGTTTGTGCGTTTGCTGAAAGTTTACTACACCTGCATGAGTAGCTGGATCAAACACCCCGTTGCGCTTCAGCGAATAGCCGTTGACGTTTAGCAAACCTTGAAGTTCATAAACATCTGCTCCGGAGTCACCCTGCTTGAGCGATCGTGTCCCCGGTTGGACTGTCTTTTTTAACATTGCCCAGGTTTGAATACCCACGATGCCATCAATTCTCAGGTTGTGTTGAGCCTGGTAGACTCTGACGGCGGCTTCTGTCCGACTGTTAAACTCTCCGTCTACTCTCAAAACAAACCCATGAGCATTGAGCAGGACTTGTAAAGCCTCGACGCGATCGCCCAGATCCCAGGGGTGCAGTTCTCCCTCGGTGACCGACTCAAAATGGGGGGGTTCAGAACTCGATGTCATCGCAGTCGCCAATGGTGGCTTTTCTAATACTTATTCGGGCTTATTCGGGAAAAGAGAGACCTTGAGAGACTAAAAGCTTAGTCCGTCTAGAGTCCAAAGTCCAGGGTCGCTATTGAACTGTTTCTAACGCTTAACTTCGATATTGGAATAAGTTAATCAGACCTTTACTTAGTTTAAATCTATCTGTAACCAAAAGTACTCAGTTTATAGGTCATCCTGGTATTTATACGGTCATGGTGCATCTATCTCTATGCTGTTTATCCTGCTTCTTTCAGCCGACCCCCTTTTGGACTGTGATTTCCTATGCCAGGATTGTTTGAGCCGAGGCTTGATTTAGACGCGACCTTAGCTTGTTTGTATCTTCATCAGGCCTGCGTTGATGCGCGATCGCCCACTGCTTTAGTGAGCCAACTGTTTGAAACTTCGACCTCGCTGCCCGGTGTGATTTTGCTAGAAACCAATCAGTGTGCGGGGATGATTTCGCGCAAACATTTCTTTGAGCAGATCAGCCGCCCTTACATCCCAGAGCTTTTCCTAAAAAAACCGCTTCACCTCTTTTACAAAACGACCGAAACTAAACCGCTGATTTTGCCCGGAGACACCCCCATTTTGGCCGCCGTACAGCGAGCCTTAGAGCGACCGCGGCACCAGTTATATGAGCCGATCGTCGTGCAGCTTCCTGACGAATACGCCCTGCTCGATATTCCTCATCTGCTGTTGGCTCAGTTACGAATTCATGAGCTAGTGCAGTCCAGTCTCAAACAGAGTCAACAAGCGCTGGCTCAAGAAAAAGAACTCGCCCAAATCACGCTGCACTCGATCGAAGATGCCGTGATTACGACCAACAAAGTGGGAGACGTGCGATCGCTCAACCCCAAAGCCGAAAGTCTGACAGGTTGGACTTGTGAAACCGCCAAAGGAATGGCTCTTTCCAAGGTTTTCAACATTCTGCATCAGGAAACTCGCAAACCTGTCAGCAATCCGCTAAAAACAGTTCTGAGAAAGGGCAACACCGTAGAACTCAACCACCACGCTTTACTGCTAGAGAAAAACGGACGTGAGTTTGCGATCGATCTCTCTGCGTCCCCAATCCGCGCTAAAGAAGGGCAAATCATTGGCGCAGTACTAGTGTTTCGAGATGTCACTCAAGCGCGAAGTCTAGCTCGACAACTTTGTTGGCAGGCACGTCACGATATGCTGACGACGCTGGTCAATCGGCGAGAATTTGACCGATGTCTCGACCAAGCCTGCCACACGGCGCAAATCGGACAAACTCACGTCCTCTGCTGTATGGATCTCGATCGCTTCAAAATCATCAACGATACCTGTGGGCATCTGGCAGGCGATGAACTGTTGCGTCAGGTCAGTGATTTGTTGAAAAGCTGGGTGCGAAAGTCTGATCTGTTGGCTCGGTTGGGCGGAGATGAATTTGGGCTGCTGTTGCACCAGTGTTCTCTGGCAGAAGGCCGGGAGGTGGCTCAAGAAATTCACCAAAAAATCCAGAACTTTCGATTTGTCTGGCAGGGAAAAACCTTTGCGATCGGCGTGAGTATTGGTCTGACGCTGATGGATGCGAATGTGAGTGCGATCGACAGTTTTAATCAAGCGGATGCAGCTTGTTATCGAGCCAAAAAACAGGGGCGAAATCGCATCGAAATTTATCAGCCTGAGTCGTCTCATCTGATTCGCGTTAGCGGCAGTCCGTTGATCACTCAGATCGCCAAAGCGCTAGAAGAAGATCGGTTTCGACTTTACTATCAGCCTATTTTGCCACTGGCTCCCGATCGTCAATCCTCTGAGCATTATGAAGTGTTGATTCGGATGTTAGACGAGACGAATACGTTGCTATTACCCGCAGCATTTCTCTCGACAGCCGAAAGGTATCATCTGATGCCTGCGATCGACCGTTGGGTAATCCGAACTTTGTTTGCAACTCAAGGCGAGTATTACCGTTATCTCTGGCGTTATGCTCAAGAGCAAAATCTAGAGTGTGATTGTCTGTTTGCTATCAATTTGTCAGGCGAAAGCATAAACGAAGAGAGTCTGGTGACGTTTATTCAAGAACAATTAACGCTGCATCAGATTCCGCCGCAACTGATTTGTTTTGAGATTACAGAAACGATCGCAATCTCTAATCTGGGTAAAGCGGCTCAAGTGATTCGCGATCTCAAGCAGTTGGGTTGTCGGTTTGCACTGGATGATTTTGGCAGCGGCATGTCTTCGTTTGGCTACCTAAAAAATCTGCCTGTTGACTATCTCAAGATTGATGGCTCTTTTGTTAAAGAAATTGCCCATGATTTTGTGGCCAGCGCGATGGTCGAAGCGATCAACCACATTGGACATGTGATGCAGTTAAAAACGATCGCAGAATGTGTCGAAGATGATGAAACGCTGGCAAAGGTGAAAGCGATCGGATTTGATTATGCTCAAGGCTACAAGATTGCCAAACCCTGTGCGTTTACGGTGGAGACATTGGCTGCGACCTACTCCGCTCGTCCCAAATTTTCTGCAAAACCTGGTTTAACGTCGGTTCGATAACATCATTTTGCTTTGCTGTTGGGCGGCTCAAGTGAAGCATTTAAGTCAAAATTCATGTCACTCTGAGATTCTCCGCAGCGATGCACTGCTTAACGAAACGGTCTGAAATTCTCAAAGCAACGCACAGCCTTCAACAAACATGAGAAGATCCAAGAGGTGAATCAGTTTCGATATTCTCTGATAAAAAATGCTTCAAAGCTCCCACAAAAAGGCAAAAGCGCTCAAACCGTCTAGTCGCCGTCCTGCGAAAGCGTTGTGTAGCGAGTGTGGACTGTGTGACACCTATTACATTCACTATGTTAAAGAAGCCTGTGCTTTCTTAAATCAACAGATTGCTGAGTTAGAAAAGCAGGTTCACGATCGCGCCCGCAATCTCGACAATCCGGATGAATGGTACTTTGGCGTGAGTCAAGACATGATGGCCGCCCGCAAAAAAGAGCCGATTCCTGGCGCGCAGTGGACGGGGATTGTTAGCTCGATCGCCATTGAGATGCTGACTCGCGGACTGGTCGAAGGGGTAGTTTGCGTTCAAAATACGGCCGACGATCGCTTTCAGCCCAAACCTGTGATCGCCCGTACGCCTCAAGAAATTCTCGCGGCACGAGTTAACAAACCCACGCTGTCACCCAATCTATCGATTCTTGAACAGGTTGAGCAGTCTGGGATGAAGCGGCTTTTAGTCATTGGAGTAGGCTGTCAGATTCAAGCCTTGAGAGCCGTTGAGAAAGAATTGGGTCTCGAAAAGCTCTATGTGTTGGGAACGCCCTGTGTCGATAACGTCGATCGCGCCGGGCTGCAAAAGTTTTTGGAAACGACTAGCCGATCGCCCGATACAGTGGTGCATTACGAATTCATGCAGGATTTTAGAGTGCATTTCAAGCATGAGGACGGCTCTGTTGAACGGGTGCCCTTTTTTGGACTCAAAACCAACCAACTCAAAGATGTGTTTGCGCCCTCTTGTATGAGTTGTTTTGACTATGTAAATTCCCTCGCGGATCTGGTCGTGGGATACATGGGCGCACCCTTTGGCTGGCAGTGGATTGTGGTGCGAAACGATCGCGGTCAAGAAATGCTGGATCTGGTGCAAGACCAGATCGACACTCAGCCTGTGATGTCTCAAGGCGATCGCCATAATGCCGTTCAGCAGAGCATTCCTGCCTACGATCAAGGCGTGACGCTTCCGATGTGGGCCGCTAAACTAATGGGCGTGGTGATCGAGAAAATCGGCCCCAAAGGTTTGGAATATGCCCGCTTCTCGATCGACTCTCACTTTACCCGCAACTATTTATATGTAAAACGCAACTACCCCGAAAAGCTAGAACAACATGTCCCCGATTACGCCAAACGGATTGTAGACCAGTACAAACTACCAGAGTGACAAATGTAGGGGCAATTCTCTTGCAGTTGCCCAAGATCCAGAGTAGGCACGGGAGCACTAATCCTACAGTGAATGAATCATACAGCAACAGGTCTAGTTGAGTAAGTGAGATTCTCATTTGACTTTGACGCTGACCAGATCTTCAAACAACGCGTCACAAAGTTATCAGCGGATGAAATGGCAAGTGATCTATTGTTGTCGAGTTATTTTGCCATTAGGTGTTGTATGGAGTTGAATTTGTCTCTAAAGCTGGCTTTCTAGCTCTCTCAACCGTTGCTCAGTGTTGGTGCGTTCTGCTTCAGCGCGATCGATCTCTTTTTCGAGCTGAAACGCGATCGCGCTTCCTGCCTGAGTTGCCAAATCTGTTCGCAATCGATGCAGTTTTTCACTCAAGAGATCATACATTTGCTGGAGACTCTCGATCTCTTGTTGAATGCGTCGCTGCTGCTGACTAATCCTGTGTGTGAGGTAAGTTCTAGTTTCTAGCTCTGCTTGCACTCGTCGTTGGGTTTGGTGCCCCTGCTTCGCCATTGCTTCAACAACCTGACGGATGCTCCGAGCAATATCCTGGAAGGCTTCATCTTGATTTGCCCAGAGCGCCACAGGCCGAGCATTTTTCGGCACGGCTTGAAGTTTGCCAAAGGGTGCACTCTGCCAATCCACCGGACGCAGAATGACGGGAATCACGCAGGCTGTCCCGCTCTCGTGCCGCTCCATTGCGCGAGTTAGTTCAATGTCGTAGCAGTAGTCAGATGCCAGAAAGTCTGGGCTGATCAAAAGCAGGATGACGTGAGCCGCGTTGAGATGCTCATCAATCTGGCCTGCCCATTCACTGCCTGCGGTGATTTGTCGATCGTGCCAATTTTGAATAATTCCCTGTCGCTTGAGAATGCTGAGATGCTTGACTAATTCTTTCATCAGGTCTTCATCTCGATGGGAGTAGGAAAAGAAGAGTTCGATCGTATCGGGATTTACTTGGGATGAAGGATTGGAAGGTAGCATTTCAGTGGAAGGATTTGCAGAAGATGGGTTTATTGTTACTTACTAGGAGCGTAATGGCTCAGATTTTTTGATCCAGGTGAGGCGGTGAGGTGCTTTCAGGATTGAGAGGGACAACAATCGTTTTCGCGTTGACTCTGGTTACTACCTCTGGAGTCTTCGAGATAGATTTTACCCTTGATTTAGAGAAAGCTCAGTGAGAGGCGAGGTGAAAGAAAAATGTTTCCCGATACTTTGAGGAATTCTGTAGGATAGACTCAATCGAGCGAATCACCATCAGCAAGAGTAAGGCTATGCAGATTAGGGTCGAAGTGCCTGACAGTTTGGCGCAGAAGTTACAACCATTTAACGATCAACTATCGGAAGTTCTAGAGCGCGGCGTTCAGGAGCTATTAAATGAGCAATCCGATCGGTTTCAGTCTGAGCTGGAAATTATTGAGCTTTTAGCCAGCCAGCCGCCTCCAGAGGAGATTTTGAGAATTCGCCCTTCCCCTACTTTGCAATCACGAGTCAGTCACTTATTAGCTCAAAGTAAAACAGGAACGCTATCTCGACAGGAAGAAACGGAGCTAGACCGCTATCTAACGCTGGAACACTGGGTGCGGTTGGCAAAAGCACATGCTTACAAGCAACTCCAAAAATCTGCATGAGCTATGTTTCTGCGTCTGCGCGACAACGGGTGATTGATAGAGCCAAAGAGCGATGTGAATATTGCTTATTTCCTCAATGCGCCTCACTCTTCACCTTTGAGATGGAACACATCATTTCTGAGAAACATGGTGGAGTGACGGAGGTTGAGAACCTGGCTCTGGCTTGTCCGTACTGCAATCGTGCAAAAGGTTCCGATTTGGGTTCGATTGACCCCGATACCCGACAACTCACCCCTTTCTTCAATCCCCGAACTCAGCGATGGGAAGACCATTTTCGGCTGGAGACTGCAATGATCGTTCCCTTGACGGGTGCGACCTCCATCCGATACATCGAACAAAACAAACCGCCTTTTGCTCCATAAGGGTTTTGGGTGCCTGTAAGATTGACCAATGAATAATCAAAAAAACTGTTATGAAATCATCCAAAAGCTTTGCCAGTAATGGGCTTTAGCCACTTTAGTATCAGGTAGAGGTCGCACCCCCCTTGACAGGTGAGGGGCGAGTTACAGCAATGATTCTGCAATTCAATGTTCAAGAACGTTTGCAGGAGCGAGAAAGATTAATCACAACTGGCGAGTATTCTTGAGGTATCTTTGCGGGTTGTGCGATCGCTGACTGCATGAGTGCGCATCTTGAAACTAGCGATCGCCCTTTTAAAACCCCGTCATAAAGGGAAAGTTAATCAGAAGGTGAGATCTTTTACCGATAAGCAACCCTTACATCAAGTCCTCGTACCCGAAGGAGGTCAGCTTGTCGAGAGGCTCTCTCCATATTGGGATAGCGACCTGCTTCTACGTAGGCACCTCGTGCAGACTCTCTCTCAACTGCCGCAGGAAAAAATCGTCTAACTTGTGCCAAAGTTGTTTCATCTTTCCTCGGCACAACCACAACATAGCGATTGACTCGATCGATAGAGCCGATCGTTCCAGTCCCCAATTGATTCAGCGTTCTAGCATCTGCAATGCCTGTTTGTGGAAGTCGTTGAGCCGCTTGAAACCGCAAAACAGCATCTCTGGTAAGTAGGCCATAGTATCCCGTTGGAGAAGCATCAAAATAACCTAGCGCTTCGAGTTGGTTTTGAAGATTCTCTACATCTGAACCGCTACTGCCGATCGTCAGTTCGCGACTGTTGGCAATGGGTCGAGGGATAGTGCCTACGGTACCGGAACTGTCGTTCAATGCTTGATACACTTGAGACCCAACTACTCCATCGGCGATCAATCCCTGGTCGCGCTGGAATTGAATGACTGCTGCTTGTGTTTGAGGACTAAAAATTCCATCAATCACACCGTTAAAATATCCTGCTGCACTCAATCGAGTCTGCAAATCTGCCACTGCCGATCCCCTAGAGCTAATCTGCAACAGCATTCCACTATAACGAACGGTTGAGGATGACGTTGGAGGAGGGAAATTAACAGGCGGTGGCGGTGGTAAATTTGTGTCAGAGGAGTTTACAGTAGGCAGTGATTGAAGGTTCTCCGGTTGGTTGGTTAGTTGAGAACTGGGGACATCAGTAGAAGCATTGGGGGATGTAGTGGGTTGGGGTATCCCAGTGGTAGAAGGACTAGGCGAAGGGATTATTTGCGAAGAAGCAGGAGTAGATTCAACGGTCGATCGGCTTGTCGGACTGGGTGAAGGGGTTGAGTTAATCGGTAACTCTGGGGTGACTGATGGGGTTGCGATAGGCTGAGGTGAGGGTGTTACAGATTGAGTGACTCGTGGTGAAGGTGCAGCACTAATAACGCTAGGAGTGGGCTGCGGCGATTGATTCGGTTGCGACAGATAGAAAACACCTGAAGCAAGAGCCAAAGATCCAGTTATGCCTCCACTTATTAGCCATCGATATTGTTTAAGGAATTCAATTCTGGGGCGAGATTGTTGAGGTTCTGAAACTTGAGGCGCTACAAGTTTTCCCTTGAGGAGTTCTGGAATCGGTAGATCAACTTGAGCAATTTGGAGTCGATTCGTTGACGTGAGGATCTGGCTCAGGAGATGGATTGCACCTTCCAAATTTCCTCGCGAGAAGTCTGCGATCGCTTGTGCGTAATTAAGCAGCGATCGGTATTCAAACAGTGGTTCCTCCAGCGTTTCTAGAAGCGTTGCCATCCGAATCCACTCAATTGTGTCGGTTTGGTTTAATTGAGCGAGAGCGGTTGAGATTGTACGCGCTGCTTCATAGGGGTTGCTATACGCCAAGGCGCTCCATTTCTGCGCGGTTGCAAAGTCTTGAATATCTGGATCAAGACTGTCGAGTTGCGGTTCGATGTAAGCAACCAAAAAGTCAGCTAGCTCTCGAATGCGCTCCAGCCCAAAGTGGGGATCATTCCTTAGCTGCTTTAAACATGCTTCTCGGATGGCTGCATCCATCTCATAAAGCTCAAAGCCTACTTCTTCGCACAGACCTGATAACAACAAGTCTGAGACTGCAATCCAGGGAATGTTGAGATCTGCATCGTGACGATCGTTCTGGAAGTTCGCCCACAGTCGATACAACAAATCAGGTGTCAGTGCCAAAGGTAAGGCTGCATGGCAAGCCAGATAAAAATGCCCCTCTCCAAAACGTCGCCGATAGGTTGCAATCTGACGCATCGATTCTCTAGATTGAGTCTCAGATAAAGCAGTCATCCCTCTTCTCCCAATGGTTCAGCGAATGCTTGATGCCGACCTCGTAAAGCGTCGATCGCCCCATCCAATCCCTGCCGGGTCACCTCAAACATAGGAATCGATCGCGCAATTTCTTCCGCCGTTGTAGTCATCCATCGCGACCTAGGCATTGGATTGAGCCACGCCACAGTGCGAACTTGCTGCTTTACTTGCATCAAAAAATCCATAGTCACCCTCACTCGCTCTAAATTTAGCCCACCACGAGCTGCGCCCGCATCACTAAAAATCAGTACTACCGTGTGATCGCGCTTCAATTTTGCAAGCACTTCCTCAATAGGTTCCGCCTCCTGATGCAAAGGATCGTGGTAGAGAGAACCGATCGGACAGTTATGAAAATAATAAACGCCCATCTTACCCAACCGCCCACCCCGCGCAGCCGTTTCGACTAATCGTTCAGAAAGTGATCGAAACGCCACCATCGATCCGTCTTGATCAATCAGCAGTAGCAGTTCAGTTCGATTGATCCGAGGTGGAACCAGCACAGGATCTAACAACACTCCACATTCGGCAATCTGCTGCACCGTTGCTGCTACGTCCAATTCTGTTGGTGTCCCTTCTCGAATCAAGCGGCGTAAATGTCGCCAACTCTGTTTCATCTGCCGTTTTGTAATGGGCAGAAAATCGGTCGTGTGTAACCAGCGATCGCTCACGACCTGATCCTGATTTGCCATCTGCCGCACTGTTTGAGCAATTTGCACTTCATCTTGGATTTCTGGCAGAAATTGGGACGCGATCGGTAGTTTTGGTGTAGATGCCTCCACAGCAGGAGAGTTTTGCTTCCGAAGAAACAGTAACCTGATGAGCCACAAACCGCCTCCGCTAGATACTAAAACCAGGACAACCCACTCCTCAATTGGATTGCGAATCGGCAGCGTAACTATTGGAGGAACTGCCACAGATGGACTTGGGATAGGAGCATTCTGTACCGTTGGAGATGGGAGGGTAGTGATTGAAGATTGAAGCTTCGGACGGGTGAACCACCAAACCAGCCCAACACTGATGAGAACTCCAAGAATCCCTCCAAACACTGCAATGCGAAAGAATTTTTGCTGTTGAGAACGCTGTGCAGCCTCCGCTCCAGTTTCTCGTTCACTCATCAACTGCTCAAAGTAATACTCAAACAATTGTCGCTCATCGGGCGATCGCACCCATAAGGTTCGGCATAGTCGAGCTAAAGCGATTTGATCTCCAACTCCGTATCCTGCTTGCAGCGCCTGCAACACCGACTGGTAATCATCCACGCCCAAAGGCAACCCCGCCTTGCGTAGCTGCGTAAACAATTCTAGTAGCGGCAGTTCATCCACCTTTACCCGCCCTCAAATAACGAATGTGATCCTCCCAACTCTTCAACAATACTCCTGCAAACGGCAATTTCCCAGTTAGTTGCGCGAGTGCCTGGTCTTCAGGATAACGACGCAATACGCGAAACCAATCAATTAACTCACTGGTACTGACCTTCTTTCCCGACTCACCTTTATCTTTCCGCATTTTCTCTCGAAGTTCTAGAAAGCGGGATATCGCCTGTTCCAGCAGCAGCTTTGAGGTGTCTGGAAAGAGCATCTCCATAATTTGAATTAGACGATCTTGACTGGGAAATTCGACATAGTGAAATAAGCAACGCCGTAAAAATGCATCTGGCAAATCCTTCTCGTCATTGCTGGTAATTAGAACGATCGGCGAAACCTTGGCTTTAATTTCCTGCCCTGTTTCTTCGACAATAAATCGCCGCTCATCCAACTCCAACAGCAAGTCATTGGGGAAATCAATATCAGCTTTGTCAACCTCGTCGATTAAAACGACCGATCGCTGATCTGATAGAAACGATCGACCCAGCGATCCCCACCGAATGTAAGTTAATGGATGGTCAATTCTTTGAATTTGCTCATCGGTCAATCGCCCGGATGCTGCCAACTGAGCGTCTCGCAACCGTCCAACTGCATCATAAGTGTACAATCCATCTTTTGCTCGACTGGTCGATTTAACATACCAAGCCTCCAACCTCAATCCCAACTCATACGCAACTGCCGAAGCCAACTGCGTCTTGCCACATCCAGGTTCCCCCTTCAGTAACAGTGGACGATCCAGATAGATAGCCAGATTCACCGCCTCTACTAAATCCGAACTTGGCAGATAGGGAGCCAACAACTGCCCATTCGTCCCTCGCTCTCCTAGCTTAGGCTGCACTGTTCCACCGTATTCCAAGGCTTGTCTTACAGTTTCAACCATTTGTCCTCATTCTCATACCAATCTGACCCCACTAATCGACAAATTTCACCCATTGCAGGTTCAGGAATTCCCGCCTCGCTGTTTTCTAGAATAGACTGCACGGTTTCATCCACCTCATCGACTAACGCGATCGGTAAATCGTCCGCCGAAAACTCCAGCCAATTGATAAGTTCCTGATCTGAAAATTCACGAATCCTTGCTAGCTTTACCGGAGTTTCCGGTTTCCAGGTTGGCTCTAAGTTCTCTGCAAATGGAATCTTCCAACTCCCTACACAGCCGTCATAATCCACCAAAAACATCAGCAATTTATAAGGAGTCACAGCTTTTCCGGCTTCCCACGATCTCGTTGCTAAAGGTCGCCAAAAATCTCGCAGCAACTCGTCAAGAAACGACTCCGGCAGGTAGTCCACCTCATAAAAAATCAGCAACACATTCTGAGTTCGCCACCATTGATAAACCCGCTCCACGATCTCCGGAGTCTTTCCTTGTCGTCCTAGTCCTACTCGACTTCCGAGTTCTCGCCAAAGTGCTGCTACGTCACTTCGCCGTGCTATCCGCGTCAGGTTAATCTTGACCACCTTGCCCGTAATGCTGTCTCGCGTATGCTGCACCACCAGTCGGTTTAACAGCCATCGTTGCCCAAACTCCATTTCTCCGTGAATCAGAAATGCTGAGACTGGATTTCCCTGCACAAATTTGCGAAACGTTTGTACCTGCTTTCTGTAACCCAGTTTCAGCAAAGCTTGATACAGCCGACCATCCTCCGAAAGATGTTCAAGGTCTTCTTGCTGCTGCACCACTTGTTTAATTTCAGCTTCTACCTGCTCAATTTGTTTAGAGAGCTGGAATTTTACGGAAGCATCGGCAGCGATCGCCCAACTCCGCTGCAGTTCCAGCAACTTCTCGCTCAACAGGTCGTGTTGGGACTGAAGTGCATCTCGTCTAGGTTGTAGCAGGTCAAATGGTGACATCTCGCTTTACCAAGTCAGTCTAGAAGTTAGGTGCAGAGTTCTTTCTCTGACTTCTCTATTTTCACCTCTTTACTCAACCTCCACCTCGGAAGAGAAATCTGACTTTAATCTACTGAATCCGTTGCCATCCGCCTAAATCAGTCCCTTGAAGGCCGTTTGCTCGGCAACTTGTTTGCCTTCATTCAGCAAATAGTCGAAGAAAGCCTGAGCGATCGCCGACAACTGTTTTCCACCGGGGTAGACCACATACCATTGACGCTCGATCGGAAAGCCTTCTACATCCAAAACGGCCAGTTGGTTGTTGAGTCCTTCGAGTGCCAGCGTATGTTTTGAGAGAATCGAGATTCCCATACCGCCTGCGATCGCTTGTTTGATCGCCTCATTACTGCTCAAATCTAGCTTGACCTTCATCGTCAGCCCGTGAGCATCAAACAGCTTCTGAACCGTTTTTCGAGTGCCTGATCCCGGTTCTCGCATGATAAAAGGTTCTTCAGCGATCCGTTCGAGAGGGATGTTTTTCTCGGTTGCCAAAGGATGACTACGGGGAGCCAGCACAACGAGCGGATTTTCCATAAAGGAATGGGTTTGCGCTTCTGAGTCGTCGGGCAGTTGGCTAATGATATAAAGATCGTCGCGGTTGGCAGCCAGACTGTCTAGAATATATTGGTGGTTGGTCACCGTTAGCGAAATGTCAATCCCAGGGTAGCGCTGACAAAACGGCCCCAAAATTCTGGGGATCACATATTTGGCAGTCGTGATCACAGCAATGCGTAACGTGCCTTGTTTGAGTCCTTTGAGGTCAGCGATCGCAATATCAAATTGAGAGAGGCGATCAAACACATCCTGACAAGTGGCATAGAGTTCTTTCCCGGCGGACGTGAGAAACAGCTTTTTGCCGACCTGCTCAAATAGCGGTAAGCCGACCGTTTTAGAAAGCTGCTTGACCTGCATCGAGACCGTAGGCTGGGTCAAAAATAATTCTTCCGCAGCACGGGTAAAACTGCTGTGACGGGCGACAGCTTCAAAAACTTTGAGTTGGTGAAGAGTAGCGTTTTGCAAAGGAAAAGCTCCTGCCATAATAAGTAAATAGATAAATATCTATGCGAGTGATTGAGAACAGTGATTTCTATTGATAGCTTTTGTAGCTATGATAATGCACAAGAGCATATGCTCCCTTCCAATCTGCGTTGCATGTCAAAAGGTTTTGTTGGAGCCATCGCTGAGTTGCTGACTTGTAGCGCATCGCTGGCCACCCACATCCGATATGCAACGCTTTCTTTATTGAGATGAGCCATTGAGGTGAGCCGCTGGCACTGATTTTCAGGCTCCTCTGTGTTGAATATGTGGGTTGAGTTTTGCATTCTATTCACATCCTGAATCTAGTGATTGGTATCAAACTGTAATGGTTTTAGATGTCCAATTGATGGATTATGACGTTAACGATCGCAACAAGTAAAAACTATGGCTGATATTGTTGATATTGCAGTGGGCGCTGGGTCTTTTAGTACGCTGGTGACGGCGGTCAAGGCTGCAAATCTGGTCGATGCGCTCAAGAGTCCTGGCCCGTTTACGGTGTTTGCTCCAACGGATGAAGCCTTCGCCAAACTACCACCGGGAACCATCCAAACGCTGGTACAAAACATTCCTCAACTCACTCGAATTTTGATGTTTCACGTCGCGTCTGGCAAATATACACAAGCCGATTTAGAAAAGCTGGGTTCTGTGACTTCGCTAGAAGGGTCGCCGATTCCTGTCAAGTTTATCGATGGCTTTGAGGTCAAAAATGCCACGGTTGTCGCGCCAGACATCGAAGCCGATAACGGAATCATTCATGTAATCGATAACGTGATTTTGATGGGCTAAGTTTGCAAACGAATCAGCGGGTGGGGTTTGTGGGTGCTATCGTTTCACTTAAAAGAACCGCCTCAGTAAACCCCTTTTTTTGTTCAACAAACTTATTCAACAAACTGTTCTATTCAACAGGGCAGAATTAGAGAGTAGAAAGATCGCTCCACCCACTCTCTTGTCAACGGTTTTAGCGATAGGATTGACTTTGAATTTCTCGAATCCGAGACTCTGGACGCAGGAAGCGATCGAGCTGTGATTCAAAGAAGGCGCGATTGGCTTTGAGATGGTTGGGATTGGGATCATCCAATGGATAGAGCAATGCGGTTCGCAACGCTTGAATGACCGCAGAAGTCACACAATACATCGATCGCTGAAAGCTCACTGCCAACTGCACCAACATATCGTCTTCACCGCGACAGTGCTGTTTGTAATACTCGACCAGATATTCCGGTAAGAAGTGCAGCATGTCTTGAGCCAACAGCGTCGGCGGAATGCCAGCCGTGCCGACGGGGAATTTGTCAGCATAGAGAACTCCATAGTGAAAATCGGGCTGCTTACCGGGAACTTGGCCCGCCTGAGCGTTGTAGGACTTGGTGCCTCTAAACGGTGACGTGCGGTAAAAGACAGCTTCTACGTAGGGCAGAGCGGCTTCATAGAGCCAGGTAAAGCCTTTGGATTTGGGAATGATTTCATAACACTCGCCGCGAATGTAAACGTGATGGTAAATAGGACGACCTGCGATCGCAAAGATGCCATTTACCAAAAAATCCATTGCTTGAGGAACGCTGGCGATCTTGCCTTCATCATACAAATCAGACATCTCGAAGAACACGGGAGCCATCACTTCCCAAAACAGTCCGAGATTCGCATAGTAGGATGACTGACGACACTGTTCGAGAAACAAATCGGGGAATGCTTTGTGCAACGCTAACATCGCGGGATTGCCTTTGAAGTAGGCCTTGATAGCGCGATCGGCATTCGCCTTATATTCATCACTGTCGAGGAACGGATCAAACTGGTTGACGGGCACATACATACCTCGGTGCCAGAGCATTGCCCGCATACACTCTTCAGCAAACTCCATGTTGACGCGATCGTGCCACAGGTGATGCGCCAGACGCGGTAGTTTTTTCTTGAGTTCGCCTTTTTCCATAAATTCCAGCAGTTCTGGATGGGCCGTCGCCACTCCGCGCCAGATTCTCAAATCGGCATCATCGCCCGCATAGTGGTTGTGACGCTGGAGATATTCATCTGAGATGAAGTATTTGAAAAAGGGAAACGGATTGAGAAAAACCTGCTCGCCAATGTAAAGCAAGTCTCGCCAATAAAAGTCCATCGGCACGGCATAGGCTTTGTACAACCCGATGATCTGCATTAAGTTCTCAGGGGTGTCAGGAAGCATGGCCCCACCCGCTTCGAGACGGTGAATGATGTCGGCAAAGGGGTGCTGTGACGGAGGCAGTTTGGTGGTGGGGGGTGCGGCTAGGTTCATAGGAATAAAGGGTGTGGGCTAGGATTCGCGTCGAACTAAGAATTAGGGCTTCACACTGACGATCGCGGGTGCTTTCAATTCACTGACTTTGAGGGTGGGTTGCTGTGCGAGACGGCGAGATTCTGATAGGGGAGTTGCAGCAACGATTGCCGTGGTTGTGGTTTCACTCCAGCGCACCATCCAGGTCGGTTGTACTCCAAGCCAGATGATCAGAGCTGTCAAAATCAAAGCGGGAGCCTGTTCTAAAAAGGTAACTCTGGGATAGTAGGCGGTGTAGTTGCTTAGTTTGCCAAAGCAAGTACGGTTAAGCAAAATCACAAAGTAAACGGCGGTTAAAGCGGTTCCAGCGATACACAAGAGCGTGGGTAACGGAAACGCTGTATAGCTGCCCTGGAAGACCAAAAATTCTGCCACAAAGCCCGCCATACCAGGGATTCCTGCACTGGCCATGCCTGCCAAAATTAGCAATGCGCTGGTCAAAGGTAAGCCCCGAATCGGATTCAACAACCCGTTGAGAACATCCAAATCGCGCGTTCCGACTTTTTCTTCAATCACGCCAACCAGATAGAACAGGAGGGCCAAAATCAAACCGTGACTGATCATCTGAGAAACGGCACCCACCATAGCCAGTGGCGTTAGGGCGGCTGTTCCTAATAGAACGTATCCCATGTGCCCAATCGAGCTATAGGCCACCATGCGTTTGATGTCTTTTTGAGCGATCGCCGCCATTGCGCCATACAGCACACAGACCGCCGCCAAAACTGAGAGTCCGGGGGTCACCACCGCCCAGGTTTCAGGAAACAGACCTAGACAAAAGCGTACCAGTCCATAGGTTCCCAGCTTTGCCAATACGCCACCAAGCAAAATGGCCGTCGAAGCAGACGATTCTACATAAGCGTCAGGCAGCCAGGTGTGCAGCGGTACTAGCGGAATTTTGATGCCAAATCCAACCAGCATTAGCGTTAGGAGAATTAACTGAGTCCGCTGAGACAACCCTTGAGTTTGGATGTCTGCATAGTCAAAGCTAGAAGCTCCCGTGAGCCAATTGAGGGCAAGAAAGGCAGCCAGAATCAGGATTCCAGAAACCGCCGTGTAGATCAAAAACTTGATGCCTGCATAGTCACGCTTCTCACTGCCCCAGATCACAATCAGCAGATAAAACGGAATTAGCTCAATCTCGTAGAACAGGAAAAACAACAGTAAATTTTGGGCTAATAACGCTCCCGCCATCCCTGCGCTGATTGTCAACACCAACGCATAAAACAATCGGGGACGCTTAAGAGAAATCGCAGTTATCGATCGCGAGTCACTGCTAAAAATAACCACCAGCGTCAATAGATTAGTCAACGCTACCAGCGGTAAAGATAAGCCATCGACACCCAATCGATAGTTTAATCCCAGCGTCGGAATCCAGGTCATGAATTCCTGCATCTGCATTCCTGGCACAGACAGATCAAACCGAGTAAACAGAACAAGTGTCCAGAGCAGAATAAGAGAGGAGACCGCGATCGCCGCTTTGCGTATCCGAGCAGCAGGCACTTCTCCAGGAAAAAATCCGATAATTGCGGCTCCAATTAGTGGCAGCCAAATTAATGCACTCAACATGGCGAAGATCCTTTAGCCTACGGTTTGATGAAAAAGAGCAGCGGCGGTTGTCAGCACCAGACGAGACAGCGACGACCAGCAGAGAAACAAGCCCAGCGCCGTCACCCCAAACAAAATTGTCAACGCATAAAACTGAAACTGCCCGGAGTTGCTATATTTCAGGCTTTGACCGCTAAACAGGGTGACAATGCCAAATAAGTTAACCAGACCATCGACCAGATATCTGTCAATCCAAGAAGTCACGCGAGAAATGATGGCAACGCTTAAGACAATGCTGCCGCGATAAATGTTGGGCGTGTAGAAGTCGTAAGCCACCAGATCTTGCAGCGCCTTTACCGGGAATTGAACTGGCTTTTGAACATAGTTGCCAAGATAAATTACCGCACTGATGCTCACCCCAAACACGCTTGACCAAATCAGCAATAGAGCCATGTCGGTATTCATCTCTGACCAGGCAGGCAGGAGTGAAAGAGACTGAAGAATCAGCGGCAAGTGAAGCGTAAAGCCCATCAGAACGATCATCGGGAGAGCCATCGGCCAGTGAATTTCGGGCGATCGCTCGGACATCTGTTTGGGTTTGCCACCAAAGACGAGGCAGAAGGTGCGAGTAATGCCAAAGGCGGTCAGGGCATTCGTCAGCAAAATCACGCCTACTAAGAAAGGATGATTAGACGCTTGCAGCCCATCCGCGAGTTTGAGCATCGCCCAAAAGGTGCCCAACGGCGGAAAAGCAATCAAGCCCAACCCTGCCACAATCAACGCTGAACCCGAAACCGGACGGCGTGACCACAAGCCACCCAGCATCGTCAAATCTTGAGTAATGCTATTCCAAACGATCGCGCCACTACTCATCATCATCAACGCCATCGACAACGCATGGGTTAATACAATCAACAAGGCGGCTTCGGTCTGTCCGGCTCCGGCTGCGATGAACACGATGCCCATGTAGGCAGTTACCAGATAAGAGAAGGCGCGTTTGATGTCGATTTGTGCCAGGGCGATCAGAGAACCCCCGATCGCTGAGATGGTGCCAATCACAATCATGGCTGACTGAACCACGGGAGACAGCGCCAAAACGGGTTCTAGTTTGACTAAGATCCAGGCACCCGTGGCCACGACGACCGAATTTCGCAAAGCGGACGCGGGAACCGGCCCTTCCATCGCCTCATCTAGCCACAAATGGAGCGGAAACTGAGCGCATTTGCCCATCGGCCCCGCAATCAGCGCCAATCCGACTAAGGTCACAACACCCGGATCAACGTTCGCCGTTTTTGCCCAGAGTGCCAGGTCATCAAAGTTCCAGGTGCCCGCCAGCGGAAGCAGCGCAACCACACCCATCAACAAGAAAAGGTCGCCAATGCGTTTGGTCAAAAAGGCATCTCGCGCACCCGTCACCACGAGCGATTGATTAAACCAGATGCCAACAATTAGGTAGGTTCCTAGAGTGAGAATTTCGAGAATGATGTAGCTGAAGAATAAGGAATTGCACAACACCAGCGCCGTCATCCCCGCTTCAAACACTGCCATCAGCGAAAACAGCCGCCCCCAGCCCCAATCCATTTCCATGTAGCCGATCGCGAAGATCTGGGACAGCACATTTAGCCCTGTGATCACGACGATCGCACCGATCGTCAGCGAAGAAATCTCAATCGGAATCGTCAGGTCTAGTCCGGCGACATTCAGCCAGGGGACAAATAGCTGATAGGCGGGTTGATTCCAGGTCGCAGGCAGAGCGATCGCCGCATGGATAAGCGACAAAAAGGTCATGATCACATTTACATAACCCGCAGGACGCGGCCCGGTGCGGCGAGTAATCCCTGGAAACCAGAGGACAGATAAGGCTGCGCCTAAAAGTGAATAGCAAGGAATTAACCAGACGGACTGGAGGAGCAGTTGAGACATCGCAATCATCTCTCGGTTGTAATCTGGACGAAGACTGATGGGCGTAAAAAGCACCTACCCAAACCATGACTAGTGGAGGATTTCTAGGCAGTGCTAATCTTTTCTTAATGGATCTTTGTTACTTATAATTTCTATCACATCTAACTGTGTAATAGACTTTTTGTTATTGATAGAAACCCTTGATTTTTTTGATGGGTCTGATAGAGTCCGCCGTATTGGTAGAGAGATTGCAGTAGAGAGGAAAGTATAGTAGGCGCGGAGTTTTTGTCTGATTGTAATAATTGATTTAAGTCTATGATTAAGCGATTCCCCAGAAGCTTTCATAGAAGTATGTAAGCCTGTGAGCACTTAGCGATCGATTTCTCAGTAAACTTTCATTAAAATCCTGTGGGCAGCGACTGCAAAAATATTCTCAAATAAGAAGAGCTATTGAGTTGCTTTCTACTTCAACACAGAAGTGCTTTAAATACTTGATCTAAATTTTTGACCACATGCGGCGGGTTGCCATTGTGTTGAGGTAAATTTTCAGATTTCTGGTTCTAAGTTCCTCCCTGGTATGGGATTTAGAAGACTGCCTACATTGACAACCGCAGCGAAAGACTTTATCAATTCACGGTTTGTTAAGCGACCAGTAGCCAAGAATCGAGCGTCACAAGCCACAGCGCATAGCGTTGCCCTCGTGGTTTACGCGGGTCTTTGATCGCCTTTAATTGTTTTATGAGGGTCATGGACTGATGGTTATGCTAGTGATTTCAGTCCATCTTCATTTTCTCACTCTCACACTGAAGCCACCCTGCCCAGAATTGGCAGCTTGGGGGGGCAGAAGAACCCGCAACGAAGTGAAACAACTTCATTGATCTCACGCTTTTCACGGGTCGATTTTGGGAAACTATGAGTCAGTTCAGGAAACCACCAGCGATCGCATCTTTACCTCACCTCCCTCACTGCCGAAAACTGAATGAATAGCCAGCATACTCATCCCCTTCGTACAAAATAATCAGCCAGGTTTGCGGATCAAAAGCGAGCGGATAAGCGTCTCGTTGGGCTGTTGTGCCGCTTCTAATCTCCAAGTTTGGCAACTTGCAATATGGCTCTTTGACGATCGCCCTGACTCTACTCTTGCGATCGCGCTCCGGAATCGTTAGCAACTGACTCAATTCCTCTCTGGAAAGTACCTTCTGAGGCTGAATGACCTGTTGACAGGCATCTTTAGGAGCTTTGGCGCTCAAAAGATCACGCGGATTGATGAACATGCCAGCCAATGCCAACAGCGTGCCAGCGGCCAACAAATACTTCACAGACTGTCTATGGGAGCGTCGATATCTCATCGTCTTCCTCCAATAAGGGCTAATGTGACAAAGAAGCTTATTTAGTAGTACGTTTGTCTTACACTATAGCAGTACAAATGTACTAAATTATGAAAACGTGCGACAAAAGTTCTCTCATTCAGTCTCTTTATGAAAATGCCGTAGAATAGGAAGGTTGTCTAAAAACGATCGCGGACGAATATCATGGCAGTTCCTAAGAAGAAAACCTCCAAATCAAAGCGTGACAAACGCAAAGCCACCTGGAAGCACAAGGCAGTCGTCGAAGCGCAAAAAGCGTTGTCGATGGGCAAATCGATCTTGACGGGTCGGGCGAGAGGCTTTATCTACCCGCCTAACGAAGAAGAAGCCGAAGAAGAATAAGGATGAGGGCCGAGGGATGACGTACTAAAAGTTCTCCCGCCTCATGCCTTCTGACGACGCACGATCGTTCCAAAATTTGCTACACAGTAAATGTGAAAACTCTGTAGGAATTTAAGCAATGCTGGGGAAGTTTTTCCAGAAGCCAGGAGCCGATATGCACGACCCCTTGCGAGTAACTCGAAGAGATCGCGTTCCGCCCGGACAACGGTTGACCAATGGGTTTCCAGTTCTCACCTATGGGGATACGCCTGTCGTCGATCGAGACACCTGGCAATTCAAAGTTTGGGGTTTGGCAAAAGAAAAGATCTTTAGCTGGTCTGACTTTATGGACATGCCCCAAAGCAGCTTCACGGCTGATTTTCACTGTGTCACCACCTGGTCAAAGCTGGATGTGCAGTGGGTTGGCATCAAAGTGACCGATTTTATGAAATTTGTGGAAGTCGATCCTCAAGCAGTTCACCTTATGGAACACTGCTACGGCGGCTACACCACCAACATTTCAATGGACGATTTTCTACGAGAAGAAAACTTTTTTGCTCACACCTTGTTTGGTGACCCGCTTCCGCCTGACCACGGTGGGCCAATGCGTCTCGTCGTGCCTCATCTCTATGCCTGGAAGAGTGCCAAATGGATCAATGGCTTAGAGTTTCTCAACCACGAAGCCCTCGGTTTTTGGGAACGAAATGGCTATCATCGACGCGGCGAACCGTTTGCAGGAGTATTGTTGAAGAGTTGGGAGGATCACATTCGTTATTTGAGGG